>NZ_JAPCIT010000006.1:0-265336 GCF_027707385.1 Aeromonas sp. QDB54
GCTGATTCAAGGCATTTACGGGAGAAAAAATCGGCTCAAACATGAAGAAATGAAATGACTGAGTCAGCCGAGAAGAAATTCCCCGCTTATTCGCACCTTCCCTAGGAATGCCTGTTCGACAGGCACTGAACTAATCCAGGAAAAGCCGCTGGGGAACTGCTGCTTGGTGGATGAATTGATCAACAACGCCGATTTGAAGTGACATTGCTATCTCAATGTGAAGTAAGTCGCTCTGGGGCTGGTTTATGTTAATTTTATGTTCTTGGGGTGTGTGAATGTTGATAAATCCATTGTTTAGTTTTTTGAATGATTTTATTTCTGAACGGGGTTTATCAGCACCTGATGGGCGAGCCATCTATGCATATCGGTGTAGTGATACTGAATTTTCTCAACTTGGTATTCTTTTGCGTACACATGCGCCGAGGAAAACAACAAAATTCATATTCATGAATTACACTGATGTTTTGTTCGTTCTTTATGCATCAGAGTACATCCGCCGTAATCATGTTGAAGGCCATCCTAAATGGGATGGGATCGTTGATTCAATCAGTTGGGGGCAGGTACCCACACCACTTTTGTACAAAAAGACCACTGATGGTATCCGATTCTGGAAGCGAGATATTAGAAGTATTGGGCACGCTTTAGGTTACTTACATACACTTGCATGCGAAGGTGGTTTGCCGATAAGAATGATTGAGAACGAAAGTGGATATTTAATAAACTACTTCCGGGGTATATATTCTGAAATAAAAGGTCAGCATGGTAATCGGCCAGCACTTGATATTGCCAAGGTTCTAGGTTGTAACATTCCTGCAACCATGCAGAATGATCTAGTATATGAAGTGGCTGGAGAGTTTTGTCATACCTTACACACCTTGTTAAGTCAGCAAGGCGGATCTGGTATGACATCATTGAATTTACTACGTAAAAATATTCCTGAATGGTATAAAAAGCTACCATTGGTTCTACCAGAAGAAAGTGCCTTAGATATTGTCAAGAAAATTCTATCTGTCGATGAAAGTGGTGTCGCGGGCACCCAGTTCTTTAGAGTGGAACGTCATTGGGTAGCAAGTGACGGCAGCTGGTATTGTGATGCAAAATTTCGCATTCCTAGAACGTTACGTACAGAGCAGATTACTGATCTGTTTGAGTGTAAAATAAATTCCAATCAATCACGATTAATACTATCTGCACAGTGGCAGAGTGGATGTGCACGTTTAGCACTGCTAACAAAAACAGAAGATCAACTCTGGCGAGTTGAGACATTGCCAGCAGCGGGAAAACCATTAACCGGTTCAGCAGCACTACAAAACATCATAGTGACCCTTCATGAGGGGCCGTGTTTGTTAGGGCAGGGTACACCTAAAGGTGGTGTGGCCTTGAACGAAGATATGCCATGGGTATTTGAGTCAATCAATGATAGTAATACTTCACTGCGCTTGATCGGGTGTGGGTCTGTCAACTCTACCAAAAGTGCTTTGTTTGTTTCATTGCCAGAAAATAGCCATCTTGACCTTTCTGGTGATGGTGATTTTGACGTGCCACAACAGATAAATAATAGCGGCCGATACCTGACAAAAATAACAGGCTCATTTAACATTGTACTGCAGGATGGTGCTGTATGTAATATTAGCTCGGGACAGGAAGTTGATGCAGTTACCGAATATTATATTAAGCCTACGGAAGTTCTTAATATTAAATCAAATTATCCTATCCATCGTTCTTATCCTAAAATTGCATGGAAGAATGAGTTAGGCATCGGTCTGGTTCCTGAGCAGGAAATTATTTGGCGTCCAATTAAGTTAGGTAGCACCTCTTGGAATAGCATGAAAAATGCTATGCCCAAGGGACAAGTAGAGGTTCGGCATGTTGTGGGAGAACAGGTGTGTTTTAGTGGGCGAGTGGTCATTTTGCCTGCGGATTTTGATATTCAATTTGTTCCTCTAAACGCTCAGCAAGGCAGTATTATTCTGACTGGTGTTCAACAAGCTAAAGTTGAACGTTATCAGAATAACTCAAATGAAACTGTAAAGTCAGATTTGTTGTTAAATTCTATTGAAGTGCAATGCGACACCAATTTATCAAATAACGGCAATGTTGACCTTAGAGTTCATTGGACTGATGGTTGCTACTTGAAATTGTTGTTGCCATTGCCAGTAGCTGGAGGGCGGTTTGTTAATGCCACTGGTGATGTTTATTTTCAAGGGTTGGCATCTGTCAATGCAATGCATGGTGTTGTGGCCGATCAGTCGGCAATTGATAGTAATGGAAACGCATTTATTAATCTGGTGTTAAGATCTTCTAGTCCTCTATCTACTAAACATCAAATGCTATACGTTGATGTTCCACTGGTAGGTGGAAGTGTTTCATCGCACAAACAGCTTTCTCTGTATGAACGTATGGGCTTGCTGAGATCTATTCTAGCCAGTTCTTGTTCTATCGACGATTATATTCAAGTTGAGATGTACTCTGATAATCATGGTCGTGATCCATCGACAATAAAAATTCAACGCTATGATGGCTGTTTTATCAATAAAAATGATCATCTTCAAATTGATATCGAGGGTGCTATTACATTCCCATTAACGCGTCGCAATGAGGTGATCGTTAAAGCAGTTTCACTTAAAAACATAAGCAACGTCCCAATTTCATTGAGTCAAGATGTATTGGGATATAATCTTGACTCTTTGCATGATTCCGATGCACCGTGGTTGGTATTTGGTATCTTGGATGATGCTATTCGTATTCAGCCCATACTGCTCGGTTCTTCTATACAATATGAAGAGGCAAGCCCGTTGTTGAACGCATTATGTTCTATGGGGACAAAAGAGTATCACCGTGTAATCCATGGCGTGTTATCTAGTATCGAGTCTAACCCGTTCCACGCTGATTTTTATGAGTTAGCTCAACTGATGAAAGCATATAAAGCCAATCATGATTTGCCACTTTTGCTAATAGGTTTATTCCGTGAGCTGCGTAATTACCCGGTCGTGTTGGTACAGTTGCTGATCGCTGCATCCTTTGCAAGTGACTTTGAATCTGTCTACACCTATCAGGATGAGTTGCCATTCTCATGGGGCTGGATCCCCGAGCCAGTTTGGTGTACTGCCTTTGACCAGGCGATGGACGCATTGGCCGAGAAAATGGGCAACCCAATGCTGGCACAACAGGTCATGCTGCCATTTTTGAACCAACTGATTAAGACGTCCATGATAGATAGACGGTTAGCCGTGGTGGTTCGAAGTCTTGTCCGTAAGGTGCCCGCTTCGCTGGTGCCATCTCATGATATTCCAGTAGTTGACGATGACCTTTTCCGTATGGCCCAACAGGAACTGGTACGTTATCCAGATAACTTTGGACGTATCGGAACCTTCCCAAAACACGTTTGGTTGAAGGTTATTCCATCCTCGATGCATGCCGCTCTGAATAGGTATTGGTTGGAAAACCGATATCACAAACGTTTTGAAAAACTGTTTAACCTTATGTTAGTAGCATCACTGCTATGTCAGACAGAGACAAAACATCTAAGTGAATTATCAGTCTTGTTCGAGATTCACTATCAACAGGCACCACAGCAGTTAGGTGTTATTTATCAGTATTATTTTGAAATGGCTAGGAAGTTAATCTAATGACTATTCGACAGCTTCATTACGCGCCGTTATTAAAGCAATTGCATCAACGTGCGGTACGTTCGGTGATCAGTCAGTTGGCTTTACGTAGTAAGGCCTTATCGACTTACTTGGAAAATCAGTATTTTCAAGAACCCGGAACAAATGGTGCATTGTTAGCGGATCCGGTATTCGAAAGTACATTTAGTTGGAAATTTGCAACTGAATCTATGGATGATTTGCGTGACAAGTTGATTTCCAGTCAATTAGTCAATGCAGTGAATGTTCCAGCACCATTTGCTCATCAATTGACAGCATGGCGCGTTATTCTTGAACAGAAGAAGTCCATGCTGGTTAGTAGTGGCACGGGCTCAGGCAAGACGGAATGCTTCATGGTGCCTGTACTCGAGGATTTGATCAGGCAAGCAAAGTTGAGTCGCCAACCGTTGGTAGGGACTCAGGCCATCTTTTTGTATCCCCTTAATGCCTTGATCAACAGCCAGCAAGAGCGTTTGCGAGCCTGGACCAAAGGTTATAAAGGTAAAATCCGTTTTGCACTATACAACGGTGAGACTAAGCATACCCGCTATGAGGTAGCAGAGGAGCAGGAGGAAAATCCTGAACAGTTGCTCAGTCGTGAAAGCATTTACGAAACACCGCCGTCAATTATGGTGACAAATACCACCATGCTGGAATATATGCTCATCCGGCATAAAGATGCGCCGATTACTGATAAGTCCCAAGGCATGTTGAAGTACATAGTGTTGGACGAGGCTCATAGCTATGTCGGTTCTCAGGCGGCTGAGCTGGCGCTGTTACTGCGCCGTGTCATGCAGGCTTTTAACGTTGGACCTGGAACTGATCACCCGGTCCAGATTATTGCCACTTCGGCGACCATTGGTGAAGACTCTGAACAAGGCAACCGAGAGCTGGCCAAATTTGTTGCCGACTTGGCAGGCGTGACAAAAGATCAGGTCGTGGTGGTTCGTGGGTATCGAGACATTCCTGCTCTGCCCGAGGCTTGTGAGTTGCAGCCTTACCCCCAATCTTTAGACGACTTAAACGAGCTCACGCCGGTAGCTCTGTATCAACAGTTGGGCAGTTATCGTGTAACCCGCGAGCTACGTAGATCGCTCAGTGATGGGACGAGCCAGGCCTGCAAACTGGGAGACTTGCTATTGGTGGCCAAGAAATATTGGCCGTCGATAACAGTTGATCTGTTGCTCAGGCTGCTAGACCTCATGGCCAAGTCTCGCTCGGAGGAAGGAGATAATGCTGTCGCATTTACGCCGCTGCGTATGCATGGATTTATTCGCACTCTTCCCGGTTTGTGGGCGTGTTCAAATTCGCAATGCGCTTGTAAAGACCTGGCGTTAGAGGGGGCGGATTGGGTATTTGGACAAGTTTATTTTGATTTGCGGATGCAGTGTGACTGTGGTGCCCCAGTATTTGAGGTCTTGCGCTGCGATGGATGCGGGACTGCCTATTTATCAGCAAAAGAAGAAATTAAGTCGGACAACTCGGTTTGGTTAAGTCCACAACCGGCCGTTGAGGATGACGACGATTTTGCGTTGGAAAACGACATTTATGCTGATGACGACGAGACTGCAGAGGATGAAAGCAGCAGCTACCTTGATCGTTTGCTGGCCAGCCAAGGAGAGTTAACACTTATCTCATCAGAAAAAGAGAGCGTGGGGCGCATCGACCCGCAGGGTAATCAGCATTTCAGTGTTCATCTGCTTTCGCCTAAACAAAGTGGTGAGAGAAAGCAGCGGGTTTTCAGTTGCATTTGTTGTGGCGACACTCAGCAGCGTAATAACCCCCTGTTCCGTTCCTTGCGATTGGGAGCCCCGTTTTTCCTGAGCGATATGATTCCTACCCTGTTGGATTTCTCACCACTCCCGCAAAGACAAGAGGAACTTCGAGGGCCGTTCAATGGTCGCCGCTTGCTGACATTTACTGATTCCCGTCAGGGCACTGCACGCATCTCGGCGCGTTTGCAACAGGATGCCGACAAAGCTGCGTTGCGAACTTTGTGCTACCACGAGCTGGCTAATATTGTGACGCAGCAGCAGGGTTTAAGCGTCGAACAACACACATTACTGGAACAGTTTATTGCGCAGATTGCTTTGGTGCCGATGATGTTCGATGCTCCAATCGCCGTGCTGCGCAAGGCGATGGCGGGGGAAACGCTGAGTGCAGATGAGTTGCAGACGGTTGATCCGGTTCGTCGTATGATCATCTCGAGTAGTGACACTCATGCCCAGGCGGTTGATGTGCTGTTTTCCGGTTGTGCAGGTCAACAAATTAAGCCAGTTTCCTGGCAGATGCTGGCTGAACAGCTGGCCGGTAGTGTCGATTTGGCTGACAGGATGCGTAGCGCCTTCAAAGACTTGACTGACCTCGATCTCACCAAGCAGCAATTTGCTGATTTCTGTCTTTATAGCGAGTTTGGCCGCCGCCCCAAAAATAGCTGGACCCTGGAAAGTCTCGGGCTGGTTTCAATCCATTATCCCTTCCTTGAAGATGTTACTCGTTGTCCCGCAGACTGGCGTATTTTGCTCTCGGATCCAGCCAGACAGTTACCCGAATGGCGTAACCTTCTTAAGATTACATTGGACTTTTTTGTTCGCGAACGCAGTGCCGTTTTTTATGAAAATGAAGAATATCCACGCTGGATGGGGACGCGATTTCCGGTTAAGTGGTTACAAGGCCCAGATAAAAAACAAAAAAGTTTAAATCGTGAGCTGTTGTGGCCACGAATTCATGATCGTTACTTCAATCGGGTGATAAAACTGCTGGTGGCTGTGTTTCCAGCGATTCAACCTGAACAAACCTATTGGCGTGACCTGGTTAATAACTTGATGAAGGATGTGTGGGATGTGTTACGACCATATTTCCGGCAGTTCGAGTCGGGCTATCAATTTGATGTCAAGCAACAGGCTCATTTTTACAGCCCGAAGACGGTGTGGCGTTGCCCCTATACCCGCAGGGCTCTGGATGTGACCTTAATGGGATATTCTCCCTATTTGCCCGGTAGCAACGAAATCGCTCCGGAGCTCGCTCAGAAGGTGGAAATGCCAACCCTGCCTCTGCGCCACTGGCATTTGCCGGGCGGTAGTGACATGGCGCGTGAGGAGCGATTGAACTGGCTGGAAACCGAACCGCAGGTTAAGCAAGCAAGAGCGGAGGGGCTTTGGTCAACTCGCAGTGACCGCTTGGCCCTCAAGGATGGCTGGTATCGACTGGAAGAGCATTCTGCGCAGCGCACGCCGGCACAGAACCAGTACAACGAAAAGTTATTCAAGGATGGCAAGGTTAATGTTCTCAACTGTTCAACCACCATGGAGATGGGGGTGGATATTGGAGGTATGAGCCTGGTCGCAATGAATAACGTGCCACCGGCACCCGCCAATTATCTACAGCGTGCAGGCCGCGCCGGACGACGTGGTGAGACTGCTTCAGCTGCGATCACCTTGTGCAAGAGTACGGCGCACGGTATGGAGGTATTCAAAAATCCTCTCTGGCCGTTCAGTGTGCGCGCCAAGGCACCTCAGGTGCGGCTCGAGAGCGCTAGTATTGTCCAGCGACATGTGAATGCCTTGTTGTTAGGCCGCTTTTTGCGTGCTGAGGTACCGGACGCTACTAAGTTGAGTTGCAAATGGTTTTTCGAGGAAGATGGCAGCAGTAGCCAGTGCCAGCGATTTTTGCATTGGTTGGAAAATAGTCATAGCGAAATGACTGATAGTCTGACCCGATTGGTCAAAGGCACATCACTTGCTGCCTTGAGTATTGATCAACTGCTCGAGCAGACCGGTATTATGATGCAGAAGGTCGATAATGGCTGGCGCGCCCAGCTTTCCACCTTGCTGCAAAACGCTGCATCCTTGAGGGCTGACAACAATGATTGGGAATCAACCCCAGCCGGTAAGGCCGTCACCTACCAACTGCGGGACTACCGCAGTGCTTATCTATTTTCCAAGTTGATGAGTGAAACCTTCTTGCCCGGGCATGGATTCCCGGTAGGTGTGGTGAATTTCAATTACTTGACCATGGATGAGCTGGAAAAGCGTAAGGCGCTAAGAGCCAGTCAACGTGATCAGCAAGAGGGAAAGGAGAATTTCGCCCGCAATATTGAAAAGCTGCCAAGCCGGGATCTGCCTACTGCGCTACGGGAATATGCGCCAGGGGCTGATGTGGTGCTAGGAGGTAAGGTCTACCGTTCGGCAGGAATCATGCTTGGCAAGGTGTTGGCAAGTGGACAAGAGATATCTGGTGACCATCAGATCCCTTGGTTTTGGCACTGCACACACTGCGGTGCTGGCGCAACCAGCGCGACTTATCCGACGGGTTGTTCGCATTGCGGTGCCGAATCGGCTCAGTTACGAATCGTGCGCTATCTGCAACCGATTGGCTTTGCTACCGACATTCGCTATAAGCCGCACAATGATGTGAGTTCACCTGCTCAGTTGCCATATCAGGATCCTCGTGTATTGGTGCCTTCCTCCACCTGGGTGGCGCTACCGGATGCCTCGCTTGGTCGTTATCGCTTTAGTAACAGTGGTGAACTGTTCCATTTCAGTAATGGAGAGCATGGTGCTGGATATGCCATTTGTCTCTCTTGTGGCCGCACTGACTCTCAGACTGAAGCTGGGCGTACACCAGAGAGTCTTAGCAATCCGGCGCTAGAGAATACCCATCTATTGTTGCGAGGTGGCAGTAACAATCACACCAACAAGCTCTGTTATGGACATGTTCATAAAGACCTGTGGCTTGGTTATAGCAATCGTACCGATATGGTCGAGCTGCAACTGAATGATGAGAACGGCCTACTCATCCGCAGCGAGGTCGCAGCCCGCTCGCTGGCTGTTGCGCTGCGCGAAGGCTTGGCCCATGTTCTGGGGATCGAGAACACTGAGCTTGGTGTGACCACTCAGCAGACAACGGATGCAAATAATGCTACTGGCTACTCGATCTTTATTTATGACAACAACGCGGGTGGTGCAGGCTATGCCGTCCAGCTGATTGACCTCTGGGGGGATGTCTTTGATTATGCCGCCAAGTTGCTCGACTGCGAGTGCGACAAGTGCTGCCACCACTGCTTACTGGGGTATGACAGCCAGCACTATGTCAGCAAGCTTGATAGATTGAGTGCTCTGCCATTAATGACGCCAGGTCGTATTCAGCGCCTGAAATTGGCTCCGGAATTCCATCATTTTGGGCCGCAGAGCCGTGTTGAGACCTTTCCGCTGATGTCGCGTCTGTCTCAGCGTCTCTCATCTGGGGTGTTCCATTCCTGTTCTCTGGTATTGGGTGGCGATCCTGAAGTCTGGGATTTCGCTAGTTGGCCGTTGCTAAATGACCTGATGCACTTTGTCTCGGTCGGTGGAATGGTCGAAATCATGCTGACCGTGCCAAGCAGTAAATTACCCGATCGAATTCGGCATCAGCTGGCCGCATTGGCCGCGATGCCGGGTGCGCGGATTGTTATTCAATCTCTGTCGGCAGCGCCGCGCACATCGCAGCAAGGCTACTGGCTCGCCCAACTGGTGGGTGAGCAAACCATGCAGTGGGCTGCCAGCAAGGATGTGGTGTGTGAACCGGGTAAACAGTGGGGCTTCAGTGCTCTGACGCCAGTGGTGACAACAAGCAAGAGTATTCCTGCAGGACATGAAGGTACTCGGATGACTGCTGATGAACTGTTACCGGCCATACCGGCTGGAGCGGTGCGCATCAATCTGGCGGATCAGTTGGATGGCCCTCTGGCTGGATTCGGTAGCCGCTTCTGGACCTTAATTACCCGGCATAGCTCGGTGTGGAAAAAGGCGTTTACCAAAAAGAGGCAGATCGTGCGTGTTCAGTACAGTGATCGCTATCTACACAGCCCATTTACAGCGCGATTGCTTGGAGAGCTATTAACGGAGCTGGTGGAACAGGGCATAGCCGATCAGGCGGCATTACAGATCAACGTGAAGAAGCTTGATTTCAATACCCCTCAACATGATGCCCTTTACAACAGTTGGCAGAGTGAGGCGGATCGCCAGGCGGCTATTACCATGTTGCTTGAGGAGGGCTATGTTGGCCCCTCTTGGCAGGGAAGCATAGATCTGAACTCTGGCGACAAGTCGGCGACCGGCCACGGTCGGGAACTGGTGGTGACCTTCGAGGACGGCTCGGAAGCTTATCTGCTGTTGGATATGGGATTGGGCTACTGGCGTTGTCAGGGGGCGAGCTATTTCGACTTTGACCAGCCTGTTGCGCGTCAGGTAGAGCTTATTGCTGCCCATACTGCGAAGCTGGTTTCTCCCGAGAGTGGGCTCGAGAGTTACATCATCGCTGGCTGAGAAGAAGGCCTCGTGTCTACGAGGCCTTCATTGTTTCACGATGAGTTTTTTATCTAGCTGAAAAACGAAAGAATATCTTATGAATCATGGCCTTTGTCATTACAACAGGCTTGACCTCATGGTACTCTTTTGTTCCCTTTTTATCGCAGTGCCCAGTGGTTAGCGCCCATCGGTATTGGATGGGCGAACGTTTGGTCACACTGCTCAGACAGAAAGATAAGACAAATGAACGAGCACAATTTTGCACCCGGTATGCGGGTGGTGATTCGGGATGCGGAGTGGCGTATTCGCCGTGCGGACAACAGTGGTGATGGTGGCCACCTGCTGACCTGTGATGGCATCTCCGAGCTGGTACGCGGTAAAGAAGGGCTGTTCCTGACCAAACTGGAGCAGAAAATTGAGATCCTCGATCCGGCCAAAACCAAACTGGTGGAGGACGACTCGGCGAACTACCAGGCTGCGCAGCTCTATATCGAGAGCCAACTGCGTCAGCGCGTACCGACCGATAATCTGGTGCACTTCGGCCACCGGGCGGCGATGGACTCCATGCCGTTCCAGCTTGACCCGACCAGCATGGCGCTGGCGCAACCCCGGCAGCGGATCTTGATTGCCGATGCGGTGGGCCTGGGAAAGACACTCGAAGCAGGCATATTGGTGTCGGAGTTGATCCGGCGTGGTCGCGGCAAACGAATCTTGGTACTGGCGGTCAAGTCGATGCTGACCCAGTTCCAAAAAGAGTTCTGGAGTCGTTTTGCCATCCCGCTGACCCGTCTGGACTCTGCCGGACTGCAACGGGTGCGTAATCGTATCCCAACCAATCACAACCCGTTCCACTATTTCGACAAGACCATCATCTCGATTGATACCCTCAAGCAGGACATCGAGTACCGCCATCATCTGGAAAATGCCTGGTGGGACATCATCGTCATCGACGAGGCACACAACGTCGCCGAGCGCGGCACCAGCTCGTTGCGCAGCAAACTGGCCAAGCTGCTGGCAGGGCGCAGCGATACCCTGATCATGCTCTCGGCCACGCCCCATGACGGCAAGCCGGAGAGCTTTGCCAGCCTGATGAACATGCTGGATCCAACTGCCATCGCCAACCCGCAAGAGTATGAGTACAGCGATTTTGCGGATAAGAATCTGGTGGTGCGCCGCTTCAAAAAAGACGTCAAGGATCAGATGGTCGGTGAGTTCCCGGAGCGCCAGATCAGTGCCCTCAAGCGTAAAGCCAGTGCGGCCGAGGAGGAGGTTTATCGGCGACTGGTAGAGAGCAAGCTACGCGATGATGATGACGACGATACTCCCGCGACCAAGGGGCGGCTGTTCAAGGTCACCCTGGAAAAGGCTCTGTTCTCCAGCCCGATGGCATGTGCCAGCGTGGTGGCCAATCGGCTCAAACGGTTGGAAAGCCGCAAGGAGATCAACAGCCAAAGCCAGATCAACGAACTGCAGTCGCTGCTTGCCGCGCTCAATAATGTCGATGCCAGCCAGTTCAGCAAGTACCAGTTGCTACTGGAGACGATCCGCGCCGATTTGCAGTGGAAGGCCAATAAGAGCGATGACCGTCTGGTGATCTTCACCGAAAGCATCAAGACCCTGGAGTTTCTTGCCAATCAGTTGCAAGCCGACTTGAAACTCAAGGACGATCAACTGGCTACGCTGCGTGGTGATCAGGGTGACACTGTGCTGATGGATACCGTCGAGGCCTTTGGTAAAGAGCAGTCCCAACTGCGCTTGCTGATCTGCTCGGATGTCGCCTCCGAAGGTATCAACCTGCACCACCTCAGCCACAAGATGATCCACTTTGATATTCCCTGGTCGCTGATGGTCTTCCAGCAGCGCAACGGTCGTATCGATCGTTACGGCCAGAAACAGGTACCGCAGATCCGTTATCTGTTGACCGAAGCGGCCGAGGCGCAGATCAACGGTGATATGCGCGTACTCGAGGTGTTGATCAATAAGGACGAGCAGGCGCAGATAAACATCGGTGACAGCTCGGAGTTCACCGGCAAATACACCCAGGAAGAGGAAGAGCAGCAAGTCACCGACTTTATGATGCGGGATGATGATGGCGCCAGCCTGTTCGAAGCCTTGCTCAACAGCAATGTGACTCAGAGCCCTGAGCATGATCTACTTGGGGCTCTGGCGAGTGGTGTGAGTAGCGATAGCACAACGGCAACGGCCAGCGACACCTCGCTGTTTGCCAGCGAGCAGGCCTACTGCGAGAAGGCGCTGGGCTTTCTCAAGACCATTGGGAAAACCAGCGGCCAGACCATCCAGTACGATACCTTGCCGGATGGCACGCTCTCACTGGTGGCACCAGAGGAGCTGCGCCGTCGTTTTGCGCAACTGCCGCCGGAAATCACCCCGGAGAATTGGGAGCTCTACCTCAGTCAGGACAAACAGGTTATCACCGAGGCCATTACCCGTTCACGTGGTGAGCAGCATGCCTGGCCATCGGTGCACTACCTGTGGCAGATCAACCCGATGGTGCAGTGGCTGGATGACAAGATGCAGGCCGCATTCGGTCGCCATCAGGCACCGGTGATCCGCCTGTCGCATACCCTGTCGCCGGACGAAGATCACTTCATCCTCTCCGGTCTGTTCCCGAACCGCAAATCGCACCCCATGGTCAACCCCTGGCTGGTGGTCAGCTTCAACCGCGAGGCTTTCACCGGCAGTGTACCGTTCGCGCAATTTGTGGCCGACCATCCGCAACTGGCAGGCAAGCTCTCCAATGCCGGTGGCCTGCAGCGTAACCATGAGCGTCAACAGCAGTTACTTGAAGCGGCCATCAACCACGCCAAAGAGGTTTTTGTGCATGAGCGCAATGCCTTTGAGGAGCAGATCAACCAGCGGCTGACCGAACAGTTGGAGAAGCTCGATGTGCTAAAGGGGCGTCAGCTCAAGCAGCTGGATCTGGACTTTGCCGATAACAAGCAGCTCGAGTCGGTCAAACAAAACCGCAAAGAGCAGCGCCAGCGCGAGATAGAGCACAACTTCGAAAGCTATCTGGAGTGGATCCAGGACACCATGACCACAGAAAAAGAGCCGTATATCCAGCTCATTGCAGTCATTACCGGGGCGGAGGGTTAATTTATGGCACTGGTCGGCATCAACAACGAAAACGAATTCTACTCCAACCACTACCTGGGCGAGGTCTTCAGCAACGACATTCGCGATGTACTGGAGCCCTGGACGGAACAGGAAAACGCGGCCCGGGAGATCGAGCGGGCTGCCCGCGAGCAGGGCAAAGAGGTTGCCGCCGGGTATCGCGCCCCGTGGAATCAACTCAGCACCCTGGCCTCTGTGTTTTTCCGTCAATTGGCCGAGCATGAAAAGCAGCGCCAGGTCGCGCAACGTCTAGCTGATCAGCGCAGCCGCTGGCAGCCGCTGTTGCAGGCACTCGGTTATGAGCTGACTCCACAGCTCCAGACGCTGGATGACAACGCGCCGCTGCCGCTGGTGGCCCGTTACAACAGTGCCGATGGCAGCCCTTGGCTGTGGATTGCCGAAGCCCACGATGCAGAGGAGGGCAGTAGCGATCCGCTCTCGCTGCCACTGCTCAAGGCACAATTCCCGGCCGATGTTGACCCAAAACTGCGTGACAATCTGTGCAAGAACAGCCGCGGGGAGCCGCGTAGCTGGCAGGATCTGCTTTCCTCCAGCGTCTTTACTCAGGCCGAGCCGCCCCGCTTTGTGCTGCTGCTGGGCAACCGCCAACTGCTGCTGCTCGACCGAACCAAGTGGGCGCAGAACCGCCTGTTGCGTTTTGATTTTGAAGAGATATTGAGCCGTCGCGAGGGCGATACTCTCAAGGCCGTCGCGGCGTTGCTGCATAAGGATTCGCTGCTGCCCGGCAGCGGTGCGCCTTATCTCGACTCGCTGGATGACAACTCCCATAAGCATGCCTCTGGCGTCTCCGAAGATCTCAAATACGCCCTGCGCGAGAGCATAGAGCTGCTGGGCAACGAGGCGATGAGCTACCTCATCGAGCGCGGGCTGGCCACCTACACAGGGCAGAAAGCCGTCAGTCCAGATGACCTGAGCCGTGAGTGCCTGCGCTACATGTACCGTCTGCTGTTCCTCTTCTATATCGAGGCGCGCCCGGAGCTGGGTTATGCCCCCATGACCGCCAAGACCTATCTGCAGGGCTACAGCCTGGAGACGCTGCGCGATCTGGAGATGATCCCCTTGACCACCGAAGAGGATCGCAATGGTCACTACCTGCACGACAGCCTGGAGATGTTGTTCAAGCTGGTGCGTGAAGGCTATGGCGGTGGCATCCAGGCTCAGGGCGATTTGGGTATCGCGGCCGGCGAGGAGCATGAAGCGCACCTCAGCATCAACGATCATCAGTTCTTCATTCCGCAACTGGAAAGCCACCTGTTCGCCAGCGATAAAACCCGCCATCTCAACCGCGTGGTGTTTCGTAACGAAACCCTGCAACAGGTCATCCACGCCATGTCCCTCAGCCGTCCAGGCAAGGGGCGCTTCAGTCGTCGTGGTCGCATCTCCTACCGCCAGCTGGGCATCAACCAGTTGGGTGCCGTGTACGAGGCGCTGCTCTCTTACCGAGGCTTCTTTGCCAGTGAAGATCTGTACGAGGTGAAAAAGGCCGACAGCGAGTTCAACGAGCTGGATACCGGCTACTTCGTCACCGCCGCCGAGATTGGCAAATATCACGATGATGAAAAGGTATTTGAGACAGAAGACAGCCTTGGTAAGCGGAAAGGAACACTTCGCATCCATCGCAAGGGCAGCTTTATCTACCGCATGGCCGGGCGTGACCGCGAAAAATCCGCCTCCTACTACACGCCGGAAGTGCTGACCCGCTCCCTGGTCAAATATGCCTTAAAAGAGCTGTTCAAGGAGCAGATCGAGCCGATTGATGACCTTCATGCCCGGGCCGATGCCATCTTGCATCTCACCGTCTGTGAGCCGGCGATGGGCAGCGCGGCCTTCTTGAACGAAGCCATCAACCAGTTGGCCGAAGCCTATCTGCACCACAAGCAGCAGGCCGAGGGCAAACGCATTCCGCAAGATAGCTACACCCGCGAGCTGCAACGGGTGAAGATGTATATCGCCGATAACAACGTGTTCGGCGTCGACTTGAACCCGGTGGCGGTCGAGCTGGCCGAAGTCTCGCTCTGGCTCAATGCCATCAGTGGCGATGCCTTTGTGCCCTGGTTCGGTTATCAGCTGCATTGCGGTAACTCGCTGATTGGTGCCCGCCGCCAGCTATTTAACGTCAGTGAGCTCAGTTACAAGAAGGCCAAAGACCCGAGCTGGCTTAACAGCGAGCCGCACCCGCTGGCGATGAAGACGCCCCGGGCCGACAAACAGGTGTTCCACTTCCTGCTGCCGGATGCCGGTATGGCCAGCTACAGCGACAAGACCGTCAAGGCGCGCTATCCCGCGGCGTTCAAGGCGTTGGATACCTGGCGCAAGGCCTTTACCGCCAGCTTGAGCCCGAGCGAGATCACCGATCTGCAGCGCATCAGCGCCAAGGTCGAGGCGCTGTGGCAGGCGTATCGTCAGCAGCTCAACGCCGAACGCCGTCAGACCGCCGACAGCTATCCGGTCTGGCCGAACCCTAGCACGGCACAGGTGCATGCCAGCCTCAGCAGCAAGGATGCCACCCTCAGCAGCCGTCAGCAGGAGAGCAGTGCCTACCAGAAACTGCGCTGGGTGATGGACTACTGGTGTGCCCTCTGGTTCTGGCCGATTGACCAGGCCGCTGAGCTGCCCGATCGTGCCGACTGGTTGTTTGAAGTGGAGACCCTGCTCGATGGCGTGGTGCAGACCAGCGCCGAAGCCCAATCCGAACCGGCGGCCAGCGGCCAGCTGGATCTGGGTCTCGATCCGGCTGCCGGTGAGCAGATGTCGCTGTTTAGCGGCAGCGGTGTGCTGCAGCGCAATAAACTCTTTGCCGTGCTGCCCCGCCTGCAGCTGGTAGATAAAATCACCCGCGCCCAGCGCTTCTTCCACTGGGATCTGGAGTTTAGCGATCTGTTCGCCGAGCGCGGCGGCTTCGATCTGATGCTGGGGAACCCGCCCTGGCTCAAGGTGGAGTGGCAGGAAGCCGGGGTGCTCGGCGATTTTGAGCCGGAATTTGTGCTGCGCAAGCTCAGTGCCACCAAGCTGACTACGCTGCGCGATGAGGCCTTCGCGCAATATCCGGCACTGGAAGCGGCTTGGCGCAGTGAATATGAGGGCTGTGAAGGGACGCAAAATTTCCTCAATGCCTTGCAGAACTATCCGGTGCTCAAGGGGACTCAGACCAACCTCTATAAATGTTTCCTGCCGCAGGCCTGGCGCTTGGGTGCAGAGCAAGGGGTCTCCGGCTTTCTGCATCCCGAAGGGATCTATGATGATCCCAAGGGAGGGTTATTGCGGGCTGCAGTTTATCCACGCTTGCGGGCGCATTTTCAATTTGCTAACGCCTATTTGTTATTCAATGAGGTCCATGATCAAACTCGTTTCGGTATAAACGTTTATGGTCCGGAAAGTGACAATATTAGCTTTATCTCTATGGCTAATATTTTTGTTCCATCAACGATTGATTCATCCTTTTCTCATGTGGATAAAACGGAGCAAGTTCCCGGCATTAAATATGATAGCTCTGAAGAGGCGGGCTCAAATGTTCTATGGAACAATACAGGCCATAATTCAAGGTTATTAAGAATTAGTGAACGAGAGCTCGGCCTGTTTGCCCGCCTTTATGATGCGGAAGGTACGCCTGCTAGTCAGGCGCGACTCCCTGCTTTGCATGCGGAGCAATTGGTTATGGTATTGGAAAAGTTTGCCGACCAGCCCCAGCGATTGGGGGATCTGCAGGGTGAATATCTGTCGCTAGAGATGTGGCATGAAACTAATCAGCAAAAAGACGGCACAATCGAGCGCCAGACTCAGTTTCCTGATAATGCCACGCAGTGGATTCTTTCCGGTCCGCATTTTTTTGTTGGTACACCATTTTATAAAACACCCCGCGCCAACTGCACACTAAATAGCGATTACGACTGCCTCGATCTACTGACCCTGCCGGACGACTACCTGCCGCGCACCAACTATATTCCGGCCTGTGATGCCGAGGAGTATGCCCGCCGCACCGCGCGGGTGAGCTGGACCGAACCAGGCGAAGATGGGCCCAAGAAGGTGACGGAGTATTATCGGTTTGTTAATCGAAGGATGTTTGGTGCTTCGTCAGAGCGATCTTTTATTTCAGCAATACTTCCTAAAGGTTTTGCGAACATTAACACCTGTGTTGCTACCGCCTTTTTGTCGAAGGATGTTTTGGTGAGTTTTGCTGGATTGTCCCACTCTGTTGTTTATGACTTTATTCTTAAGTCGACAGGTAAGTCAGACCTCTATGGTGCTCAACTCGGCGGGTTTGTTTACTTCGATAATGATCTAGTCAAAGAAAGAGCTTTGATATTGAACTGTATATCTGCGGATTATTCAGAACTTTGGTCTTCTTGTTACCAAACAAAATTTAACCACCAACGCTGGAGCCGTGATCTACCGCAATTGCCGCAGACCTTCTTCGCCAACCTGACACCGCACTGGCAACGCGATTGCGCGCTACGCACCGACTATAGCCGCCGTCAGGCACTGGTCGAAATCGATGTGCTGGTCGCCCAGGCGCTGGGACTGACGCTCGATGAGCTGCTCACCATCTATCGCGTCCAGTTCCCGGTGATGCGCCAGTACGAGGCAGACACCTGGTATGACCAAGTTGGCCGCATCGTCTTTACCCCGAGCAAGGGGCTGGTGGGCGTCGGCCTGCCACGTACTGCACGCAAGGCCGATCTCAAGGCTGGCATCGTCTACGCGGTGAATAGCCCGCAGTGGACCGGCGGCAGCGGGCCGGATCTGGCCATCGGCTGGGATGATATCAAGCACCTGACTACCGGCACCGTCAGCGTCACCTTCGACGACGACACCCGCCCGGGTGGCGTGCAGCGCCGCACCATCACCTGGCAGGCCCCCTTTATCAAACCCGACCGCGAAGATGACTACCGCGTCGCCTGGGATTTTTTTGCCGATCAGCAGGAGTGTGATTGATGCTACCTTCCGTTGTCAGTCGGCAGGTGGCCGACAGTGTTGCCGCGTTTTTACGGGCCGCTTTCCCGATGAACAGCCCGCTATTTAGCGAGCAGGTGGGCAGTGAATTCAATCCGGAAGGGCATCAGATGCTGGAAAAGTTTCTGGCCGATCCGGATGCGCTGCTCAAAGGGCCCTATCTCTCGGCGCAGTTGCCGTTTCGGCAGAGTACGCTGGCGCTGGACTTCTTTGCCCATCTGAGCTTGCCGTTTCCTCCCCATGCGCATCAGGCGAGGGCCTTTGAACGATTAGGGGCAGCCGAGCCAAAGCCGACGCTGGTAGCCACCGGCACTGGCTCGGGGAAAACCGAGTGTTTTATGTACCCCTTGCTCAACTACTGCGCAGGCACGCCAGGGGGTGGGGTCAAGGCCATTGTTATCTATCCGATGAATGCGTTGGCCACCGATCAGGCCAGCCGTTTTACCAAGTCGATTGCCAGCGATCCTCAACTGCATGGCAAGCTGACCGTCGGCTTGTTCGTTGGTGATAGCGAGGAGTTCCCCAGCAAGCGGATGGGGGCAGACTCGGTCATTACCTGTAAGCACACGCTCAGGGAGAGCCCCCCCGATATCCTGCTGACTAACTACAAGATGCTGGATTATCTGCTGATGCGGCCGATTGATCAGCCGTTGTGGCGTTACAATCAGCCCGGCACCCTGCGTTATCTGGTGGTGGATGAGCTGCATACCTTTGATGGGGCTCAGGGGTCGGATCTGGCCTGTCTGGTGCGTCGCTTGAAACATCATATCAGCGTGGATAGCAGTCGCTTTGCCTGTGTCGGCACCTCGGCGACCGTAGGTGACGAGCTGGGACAACTGCTGGAGTATGCCACCTCCATCTTTGATCAGCCCTTCGATGACAGCTCGGTGATCCGGGAGGATCGCTACAGCAGCGCTGAGTTTCTGCAGGGGGTTGAGCTACGCCATACGCGCTTTCCTCAAGCCGATGAGATGGCACTCCTATCGCCTCAACATTATGCCAACCCTGTGGCGTATCTGAACGCTCAGATCCCGCTCTGGTTCCCGGAAAGTGATCTGGTTTTGCCGGCGGATCTGGAAAGTGATGACGGACGACGTGTGCGCATCGAGCTCGGTGAGCTGTTGCGTGGCCACAGCATGCTGCATGTCCTGCTACAGGATCTGCAACAACAGGGCATTCTCTCCGAGCAGCAGTGCTGCGACAGTTTGCAAGTGATGCTGGCTTCCAGCCCTGAGCATGCAACGCTGGTGTTGCAAAGCTTTGTCGCGCTGCTTGCTCAGGCTCGCCTTGACGTTGTCGAAGCACCAGCCGATCAACAAAAACGGCTGGCCGAGGGTAAGCCTCGACCGATGCGGCCCTTTGTGCAGTTGCGTTCCCAGCTTTGGTTGCGGGAGTTGACCCGTCTGGTTGCCAGTGTGGCAAAGAGTCCGACACTGCATTTTGCTAATGATCTCGGCATTGAGGATCGGACCCACTATCTGCCGGTAGTGCATTGCCGGGATTGTCATGCCACCGGTTGGGCCAGCATGCGCCATGGTCAGAGTGCCAAGCTGGAAACCGAGCTGGACGAGATCTATCGCCAGTTCTTCGATCATGGCCGCTCTGTGGTGCTGGTGTTCCCCGAAAAGCCTGACAGTGGTCAGCATCAGAAGCTCTGCCCGGCTTGTCTCTCCTTGAACAAGCAGAGCAACGCGCAGTGCAGCCACTGTGGCCATGATGGGCTGTTGCCCGTGCTGATCCCGGATATGCTCAAGGAGCGCAAGGATGAGCTGGAATTTGCCAACGAGTGTCCCTTCTGCCACAGCAAGCAGGGTATCTCGATCCTCGGGTCTCGCGCCGCCAGCCTGTCGGCGGTGATGATCCATCAGCTCTATGGCAGCCGTTTCAACGAACATAAGAAACTCATCACCTTCTCGGACTCGGTGCAGGATGCTGCACACCGCGCCAGCTTCTTCACCGCTCGCACCTGGCCGTTGATGGTGCGCGGTCAGATTGGCGGCTTGCTGCCAACGGATGAGGCCATGCCGCTGGACGCCTTTGCCAAGCGGGTGTGTGAGCAGACTCGGGCTCGCTCCATGGATGATGCCCACTTTGCGGCCAATTTTATTGCGCCCAATATGCTGTGGCTCCATGACTATCAAGAGCTCAAGCAGCAAGGCCAGTTACCAGAAAAAACGGATCTGCCGGAGCTGGTAAGCTTGCGGCTGGATTGGGAGGTGTATAGCGAGTTTACCTTGCGGGCTGGCATTGGTCGCACCTTGGAGGTGACCGGTTTTGCCAGTGCTGGTATCGATATGCAGCGCTTCAACCCGGCTATCGCCGCCTTGCATCAGCAGCTGGGCGAGGAGTTTGGCGATCTGATGAGCGGAGTCTCTGCCGAGCAAGTCGCCCATCTGGCGCTCGGTGTGCTGTGGCGTATGCGTCAAGCCGGTGCCGTGATGCACCCTGCGTTCGAGAGCTATCGCCGTGATGGCAAGACCTTCATGATGACGCAGAAGGAACGCACTTCGCGTTATATGCCCTCTATCGGGCCGAAAACTCGCAAACCTGCGTATGTCAGCTTTGAGAAGATCAATGGTTTTCAGCGACTGATCGGCGCCAAATCCAACCCTAGCTGGTACCAGCATTGGCTCAATCGTACCCTGGATAACGGCAACAACGTCTTCATCAGCAGTGTTCATGAGAACCTGTTGCGCTCACTGCTCAAGGGGCTGCAGCGTGCCGGTATCCTGGCTAGCTTTGAGACCTCGGGACGTGAGGCCTGGGGGCTGGTGCCCTCGGCTCTGCTCGTGAGTCGTGATGTGGCTCGCCTCCATTGCTCATGCTGTCGGGAAGTGATCCATGCTCCCGCCGATCAGGCTTGGCAATGGCAAGGTGCACCTTGCATGTCGCTGCGTTGTGAAGGCCACTATCAGCCGGTGGCTAATCAGGTCAGCTGGCAGTGGGATCATCTGGATGTGGCGCGCGTTGTCGGGGCCGAGCATACCGGCCTGTTAACGCGAGAGGTGCGCGAGGCCACCGAGCAGTCGTTCTACAAAGGCCATCAGCCTTGGCATATCAATCTGCTCTCGGCCACACCAACCCTGGAGATGGGGATTGATGTGGGCGACTTGTCCACGGTCTTGCTCTGTTCGGTGCCGCCTGCTCAGGCCAACTACCTGCAGCGCATCGGTCGGGCAGGTCGTAAGGATGGTAACGCCCTGAATATCACGGTTGCCGAGGGTAACCCGCACGATCAGTTCTTCTTCCAAGAGCCGTTGGAGATGATGCAAGGCCAGGTGCAGGCTCCAGGGGTATTTTTGAATGCCGTGGCGATCCTTGAGCGTCAGTTGGCGGCTTTTTGTATGGATAACTGGGTAAAAACCGGTGTGCCAGCGTCGGCTATCAGTAAGAACGTCAAACAGATGCTCGATGAGGTGGAGTCTGGTCGCAAAACTGGTTTCCCCTATAACTTCCTGCGCTTCGTGGAGGATCATCGGGTTGAGCTGCACAATCGTTTTGCCTCGATTTTCCCTGATTTAGCTCTGGACACCCTTCTGCACTTGCAGCAATACCTGATCGGGGAGTCTGGCACCCGCTCTTTGGTTCAGCGTGTAGATACGGCTTTGGCCTTGCTGCTTGAGGATCGCAAGTCGCTGCGAGCCCGTATCGACAAGCTCAAACGCAGCATCGAGAAGCTCGAGAGCTCACCCCATGATCAGAATTTTGAAAAAGACATGGGCGACCTGGTCTCCGAGCGGCACGCGCTGATGGCGTTGGTCAATCAAATCAACAACAAGCAGACGCTAAACTTTTTCACCGATGAGGGGCTATTGCCCAACTATGCCTTCCCGGAAGCCGGGATCACGCTGCGCTCCGTGCTCTGGCGGCGTAAGGATAAGGAGACGAGTGAGGTCAAGGAGTACCAGAACACTACGTACGAATATGAGCGTCCAGCCTCTACCGCCTTGGCCGAGCTGGCACCGCTCAACAATTTCTATGCCGGTGGGCATAAAGTCGAGATTGAACAGATCGATCTGAAGCTCTCCGAGCCGGAAAACTGGCGGATCTGTTGTCATTGTAATTACAGCGAGAACATCGACCAGTCCGGCGATCCACATAAGTATTGCCCTAAGTGCGGCTCGCCCGGCTGGGCGGATGCGGGCCAGAAGACGACACTGCTGAAACTGCGTCAGGTGTATGCACGGGCCAATACCCGGGACAGTCTGATTGGCGATGAGAGCGATAGCCGCGAACTGACTTTTTTCCAGCGTCAGCTGTTGGTGAGCTACGAACCAGACGACGTTGCGGCCGCCTATGCCATTGACGAAGGGGAAGTGCCGTTTGGTTTCGAGTTTTTGAGCAAAGTCACCCTTCGGGATATTAACTTCGGCAAGCAGATGGACGATGCGGCCGAGTTGACTATCGCCGGTGATAAGAAGCGGCGCACCGGCTTTCGGGTCTGTCTGGGCTGCGGCATGGTGCAACGCCCTCGGGATCATGAGGCGCGCCATGATCTGAGTTGTAAGCATCGGGCTGAGCCGGAAAGCGCGAAGTTCGAGGATTATCTCTATCTCTACCGGCAGTTGGAGTCCGAGGCGCTGCGCATCCTGTTGCCGGTCTCTAGTTACAGCGCGGATCGCATCGTGGAGGCGTCGCTGGGGGCAGCTATTCAGCTCGGGCTGAAACATTACTTCAAGGGCAACGTGGATCACCTCAAGGGCGTGGTTTATCGCGAGCCGGAAAACGAAGGGGAGTCCTGGCGGCAGTATCTGGTGATCTATGACTCAGTACCCGGCGGAACTGGCTCTCTCAAGGAGCTGATGCGTACGCCTGACAATCTGTTGAAACTCTTACAACTGGCTTACCAGGCGTTGGTGGAGTGCAGCTGTAACCATGATGTCACCAAGGATGGCTGCTATCGCTGCGTCTATGCCTACCGTGACCGGGGGCGGATGAAGTATGTTTCACGCAATCAGGCGCGTCAGCTGCTGGCAAAAATCATCGAGGCGAGCGACAAACTTCATTCGGTGAAAACCATCAATACCATCCCGCTGGATGTGATGATGGGCTCTGAGTTGGAAAAACGCTTCATCAGCTGCTTGCAGGAGAACAAGGCGCTCGCAGTGACGCGCAGCTATGCCCATCCTGGGGCTGGCTGGATGATCAATACTCGTGCTGAACCCTCCACGAGCTGGCATCTCAAAGCGCAAGTCGATCTGGGGAGTAAAGAGGGTGTCGGTATTCCATGCCGCCCTGATTTTGTTCTTTATCCGGTATCGCAACCAGCGGCGGTTAAGCCGGTGGCCATTTTCCTCGATGGCTTTGTCTTCCATAAGAAGACCGTCGAAGATGATGTACAAAAGCGTCAAGCCATCAAAGAGAGTGGCAATTATCGGCTTTGGACTATTACCTGGCGCGATCTGAATGAAACTGGCTGCAAGCATATTCAGGATGTACTGGGATTACGTCACAACCCGGATATGAAACAGCCAAAATTCTATTCCCCTTTCCATGACATGACATTTGCCACCCTGGAAGGGGCAGTTCGTGAACGCAACAGTTTTGATCTGTTGCTCGACTATATTGCAGAGCCGGCGATGAAAGATCTGCTCTGGCAAAAGCTGGCGGCAGCCCATGCCTGGGTATGGCTCGATGTGAAAAAATCCCAAGATGCCGGCATAAGGCACAAGTTTGCCTATGAAATGCATGAAAATGCACCTGGTTATCGACAGGCGCAATTGCTGCCGGATGAGCCATTTGTCTTTGGCGGTCTGCTGGATAGCTGTGGCTCATCCCAACAGTTTATTGAGCTGGCTTCGGTGTTGCCGCAGCGTTATATCAAGCCAGCTACCACCGCTGACCAGATGCGTGCCGCATTGCGACTGCATGTGAGCTTTGATGATCGCTATACCGAGGATGAGGGGTATGAGCGCGGACTCAATGGTTTCTGGCGACTGGTGAATTTGCTGCAGTTCTTGCCGGATATGTCATTCAGCAGCCGTAAGGCTGTGCACAATCCGCAAGTTCAAATAGTGGTTGAACCGACAGAACCCGCCCCAGAGATTTCAGATAATGGTGATTGGAATGAAATCATCGAGTTAAGTTTGCTAACGGCTCAGGAGATCAGCCTGCTGCAAACATTAGCCTGGCCGGTTCCGGTCCTGGGTTATCCGTTGCAAAACGAGTTTGGCGAAATTGTTGCCGAAGCAGATCTCGCATGGCCTGAACAAAAACGTGCGCTCATCTTTGAAGATGAGGCTTCTGCTGCACCATTTACTAACTGTGGTTGGACGGTCGTCGTGGGCCCGATCAGCCAGGAAACACTACAGTCTTTGTCTGGAGGTAAGGAATGACGGTCCAGTCGCCTAAAGTGGCACTTTCTGATGGTTTTTTGGGTGCATTTGCTCGGATCCCCAAGGCACAACAAAAAAAGGTGCAGGAGTTCATTTCTAAATTTCGACAGGACCCTACCAGTAATGGCCTGAACTACGAAAAGATCCATGATGCTCGAAGCCCGAATGTGCATTCGGTGCGTATTGACCAGACCTATCGTGGGATTGTGCTCAAGCCTGAGCAGGGTTCAGTTTATATGCTGATGTGGGTCGACAAACATGATGAGGCCTATGACTGGGCTCGTCGGCATGATTGCGCCATTCACCCGTTGACAGGGGCCATTCAGGTTGTTGATACCAGCTATATCCGAGCCGTACCTGAAATCGCACCTGTCTCACCGACTGAAATTAGAAAACCAAAGCTATTTTCCGCTTATACCTCTGAGCAGATATTGGCGCTGGGGGTTCCTCCGGTCTTTATTGCCCAGGTGATGGAACTCACCGATCTAGCCGACTTTAACCAGCTACAGAAAGTGATGCCAGCAGAGGCGTGGGAGCCGTTGCACTGGTTGACCGAAGGCATTGACTATCCCGAGGTGCTGGCGGAGTTTAATGACCACCCTGAAGAGCCCGTTGATACCAATGACTTTGCTGAGGCCATCGCTCGCAGCAAACGCCGCTTCCATGTCGTGGAAAATGAGCAGGAGCTAATTCAGATGCTCAATGCGCCATTGGAGAAATGGCGCGTCTTCTTACACCCCAGTCAACGCAAATTGGTGGAGTCTCCGGCGACAGGGCCGGTACGAGTGCTTGGTGGGGCAGGGACGGGTAAGACGGTGGTGGCTATGCATCGAGCTCGCTGGTTAGCGCAACGACTGACGGATCAGCCGGGCAAGAAGGTACTCTTTACCACCTTTACCCGAAATCTGGCCGCGGATATTCGTGCCAACCTGCAGCGTCTTTGCAGTCGTGAGGAGATGGCCCGCATTGAGGTGGTCAATATTGATGCCTGGATGACAGAGCAACTCAAACGCCATGGTTACGACTTTAAAGTCGTTTACGACAGTGATGAGGGGCGTCGCCGCTGCTGGAAATATGCCCTGCAACTGGCGCCATCAGAGTTAGGTTTGCCGGATGGCTTTTACGCCGAAGAATGGCAGCGAGTGGTTCAACCTAATGCAGTCTACACCCGGGATGAGTATCTAAAGGTCAGTCGCTTAGGTCGAGGGACGGCTCTGTCCCGTATTCAGCGAGCCAAGATATGGCCAGTGTTCGAAGAGTTTCGCTCCCAGATGGATCGTGCGAAGTTGCGAGAAATGGGCGATGCCATGCACGAGGCCATTGTGCTGTTCAAGGAAAAGCAGCTCCAATTGCCTTATAGCAACATTGTGGTGGATGAGGCCCAAGATATTGGCTCCCCAGCATTTACCCTGATCCGTAGCTTGGTACCTGATTCAGCCAATGATCTGTTTATCGTCGGGGATGGTCATCAACGTATTTATCGTAACAAGGTGGTTCTTGGGCAGTGCGGTATTAACGTGCGCGGTCGCCGTAGTAAGAAGCTGAAAATAAACTATCGAACCACCGAGGAGACTCGGCAGTTTGCAGTTGCGCTCTTGACTGGAGTCAATGTGGATAACCTGGATGGTGAGCAGGATGCCAGCAATGACTACTTATCCTTACTGCACGGTGAAAAGCCGATAATCACCCATTCTGCAGACTTCAAAGCGGAAGCGGATACGATTGTTAAACAGGCCAAAGCCTTGCTAGCCGATGGGGTTCGCTCTCAGGATATTTGTCTCACGGCGCGTACCAGACATGCCTATGAGCGTTACGCAACGGCATTGAACAGCGAAGGAATTCCAACCTTTGTTTTAGGGCAGGACAGTTCGGATAACGATCAGCAAGAAGGGGTCCGTATTGCAACCATGCACCGAATCAAAGGGCTTGAGTTCCAATATGTATTCCTCGCCGGCATCAATGATGGCGTCGTTCCAGAACCCAAAGCGATTGCATCGGATGATCCTGTTGAACAACGGGATGCCTTGTTTAATGAACGCGCTTTGCTCCACGTTGCTGCGACTCGGGCAATAAAGGGGTTGTTTGTTAGTTCAAACGGCAAGCCGAGTTCGTTGTTGCCAGATGTGAACGCTTAATTTAGACGATGGCCAGTAACTAAGCAGAGTTACTGGCCATTATTTTAGAGAAAACTTAGCGGGAAGGTTATCGGTATTGCTGAGCAGCGCAAAATCGCATCGGCAGCCGCCATTTCCCCTGAGCCCTTCACAACTATCCACGATGAGGAACAGGCGCTGGCGCCTGATGGCAAAGCGCGTCAGGTGACCCTGATTTAAGGCTGGCTATCCGATAGCACGATCAGTGTAAAAACCAGCAGTGTGAAAACAATCAAGGCGCCAGTGGCGCCTTGATTGTTTGATGAGATGGTCGGTCACCGCTGGCCGTTACCTAAACAGCCATTCCATATCGTCCTCTTCCTCATCCCACCTCATTTGCTTCTGATCCCAGCGGGCCGCCAGATAGGGTTTGAGGGTCTGTAGGGTGGTGATCTCGGCCAGCTGGGCAGTCAGGTGGTCGATATCACGCTGCGGGTCTTGTCCGTCTGCATGACGGGGTCGGGTTCCCGATCCGGGTACAGCGCCAGGGCGAGCTTGCGATAGAGCTGCTTGAGGCTGGATTTGCTGAACAACTGTTCGATGCGCGCCTCTTCCTCTTGCTCACGACGGGTGCGCGCGTGGGCAAAAGCATCTTGCTGCTCAGTGCCGAAGAGAGGCTCATCGGCAAACAACTCATCATCGTCGAAGCGGGCATCCTCTTCTTTATCGACGGTGTTGCACTCTTCGGCCATATGCTGGCTGTCACCGCCGATGTAAAAATGACCCACTAACGCCGGAGTAAAGATGACCCACCTGGGCCAAGATCGTGGCTTTTGAGCCACGCCCATGTTGACCCAGGAGTTATCAGTGGAAATCAGAGTGTTGGCCCTGCGTATTCCGGTGAAGTTGAACAGTGATTCCGGCCAACGTGAACACCCTGATCCTTAACGCGCTCATGTCATCTCGTTTCTAACTCGAGTGTTCAGATTGGGTCAACTCACTTCTCCTCTTTCTCATCGATTCTCCCTTCAGTGACAGCCGGTGAGCGTTGTGCATCAGCCGGTCCAGGATCGCATCTGCCAGAGTGTTGTCCCCCAAGCTCGCGTACCACTCTTCCGTTGGTAGTTGACTGACCACTACCGTCGAGAATTTTCCATACCGATCATCCATGATCTGCCTGCTGGAGGCGTGATCCAAGCCAACATCCTGGCGGTAGTCCGGCCCACACTCAGCGTTTGAGCATTTGCAGCAATGGCGGTAAGGGAGACCGGAGTCGTCAGATATCTGCTTGAAAAAACGACATGTAGAAGTATCCAGTATTGTTGCCAGCTGGGTTGCTTTCTATGCTCTTGTGGTCAAATGACGCCAGCCGTCCATCGTATGATTCTTTGGACTGGGGCCAAGGGAGCGAACAAGGATACCGAATGGCAAATCCCAAAAGTCTGATATTCCAACTGCATAAACATTGGGACGTCATCGAAGCATTGGTTCGGGCTTCGCGGGAATGGCCTGCTTTCGATGAGGCGATGGTGCTGAGGCTAATTGGCAAGTCCAGCCGGGGCAGTGACAGCGAGCCTGAGTGTGGAGAAATCTTGCGCAGCCTATGTAGCAGCGATGTCCTGCAGTGGCTTGAGCGAACCGATACCCTGCAGGTCAACCCCTTGGTGCAAGAGTTTGCGCGGGGGCTGTTACGTGAGCATGAGTTAGGGCTTTCTGCCGTGCTCAAGGCGCGTATCGAGGCCATCAAACAAGCGACAGCACAAATACTGGAAGGTTCTGAACCACTCAATCCCGATTATTTGCGTCAGGGCTCAGCCAAGATGTCAGACCTGTTGCGGCAGATCAGTTTGCAATTGGATCAGGATCGCCATGCCATATTGGAGCTGGCCGAACAGGCTAAATCCGCGGATGCAGCCATGCCAATAGCGCAACGTTATCGCTCAGTGCTTGAAGCCTATGACCAGTATGTGGAGCCCATGAACGAGATGATGGACTCCGGGCTTGCGGGCAACTTCTATCCCTTTCTGGAGCAGGCGGAGAGGGCTCTGGATCGGGCTGTAGAGGCCATCACCATACAAGGTGGGCTTTATACCCACCAGTTACAGTTGCGTCAGGTTTCTTATCAAGCCAAGGAGTTGCAGCGGTTGGGAAGATTGGTAGCCCAGCAATGTGCCGCCACCTTGCTGCCGCTGCGTGAAGAGCTGCGCGAGCATAATGGCCTGTCTGCCGCCATCAGCCAGTTGTTGGGGCGTGTGCGCAAACGTGGCCTCACGCGAGCTCTGCCGTTGCGCAATACGAAGGGGGCCTTGCCTGTCTGGCGGCAGGAGCGACCGCGACGCGTTAGTGTAGGCTTCGAGGTCAAGGATTTTATGGCCAGCGCCCTGGCGTACATACCGGAACTCATCCGTTTCCCGACGGAGGTCCCCTTCGACGCCTCACTGGTAGAGCCCATTGATGACGAGACCCTCAAACAACACCTGCAAGAGAGCCTGCCAGTGGAGAACCTGATGCTCTGGTTGCTACAGCATTATGGCGAGCAGCCGGATGCCACCTTGTTGCGACTCTACCACGAACTGGTGCGTGAGCCTCTTTGGCTGGCGAGCCTTCACCCAGATAGCACCACAACGGATTTGCAAGAGGTGCTGGTCAGTTATCACCCCAACAGGATCCAGAGATCATGATTACCTCTATTTCGCATCTGGAGTCGCTCGGTGCCCTGAGTGAGCTGTTTCGCCTGTTCAACAGCGGCAAGCACCTCAACCGGGTGGCGGAGCCTGCCCTGTGGGCCGAGCTGGAGCGGTGTCAGGAAAGCTATCAGGCTATTTTTGCCGCCCTGGGGTTTGAGCTTAAAGTCGAGCCACGTGGCTATGCCTGGTTTCATATCGAGGAGTCCGGCAGCCAAGCCAGCAAGACTAGCAAGCGCCTGGCGTTGTTATGGATGTGCTTGTTTGATACCCAGGCTGATGAGGGCAGACCCTTGTCCCGCTTTACGGAGTGGCGGGTAGACAAGGCCTTGCTGGCCAAGGCTCACGAGCATCATCAGGAGATCCTTGAGGCCGAGGGGTTGGAGCTGGATGGCTTCATCGCGTTGCTGGACAGCGCGGTCAAGCTCGGATTTGCGTTGTCACTTAACGGTTATTGGCAGTTATTGCCGGCGGTCTATCGCTATCTGGAACACTTCGAATCGTTGAGCGCATCTGGCCAAGACGATTCATTCGATGAGCCGCAGGGTGGCGAGGAAGATGAATCGGCAGAGGTGGGTTTGGATGAGGAGGAGGAAGCATGATCCAGTACGGGTTTGAGCGTCTGGTATTGTTGGGCAGTGCCGGGTATCAGAGAGCCGAGTTGCCGCTGGATGCTGCCGTCTCACTCATCGCCCCCAATAACACAGGTAAAACCAGCCTCATCAACGCGCTGCAGTTTTTATTGATCATCGACCAGCGACGCATGGACTTTGGCGCCCACGATCTGGAGAAGTCCAAACGATTCTACTTCCCCAACAACAGCGCCTACATACTGCTGGAAGCCTGTCTGCCAGAAACGGGGACCGTGGTGCTGGGATGTGTCGGCAAGGGGGTTAGCCATGACTATCAGTACTTTGCCTACAAGGGAGCGTTGGATCTGGATGATTATCGGTTGGACGGCGGCGCTCTGGTGGCGGAGCCCCAACTGGTAAACCACCTGGCCACGCGCCAGCGGCTGGTGTTTGTCTACAAGAGTCCCAATGATTTTCGCGATGCCCTGTATGGTGGTCGTCGCAAGCGGGCCGCCAGCGAGCCCGATTTCACTCTCTTTCATCTGGAGCATCAATCGGATGCTGCTGCCTATCGGCAGGTCCTCACTCGTACCTTACGGCTGGATAGGCTCACCTCGGCCGATGTCAAAAATTATCTGTTGGAAATCTTCAAACGGGACTTGTCGGATGCGGCCATCGACTTTCGGCAAGAGTGGGAAAAGGCATTTAGCGAGGTCAATAGTGAACGGGCTCAGTATCAGGCGGCGGTCAATCAGTCTGCACGGATCCTGAGCTTGGCCAAACAAGTGCAAGAGCGTTTGACGCTCAGAGGCAAGCTCATCGTCTGGTGCCCACAGATAGAAGAAGACCTCAAGCAGTGGCACTCCTACTATGAGTCCACAGCAGAGGAATTGGCAGCCAAGGTGTTGCAATGCGAGACGGCACAAAAGCAATCGGGGAGCCGTATTCAGGAGCTGAGTGTCGAACGGCTCGTAAAACAGCAGTCCCATACTCAGCTGCTGGCGCTCAATCAGCAGCAAGCGGAGCTGGAGCGTCGGTTTACCCTGCTTTCGGGACGTGAGCAACTTGAAACACAGCTGGCGGCGGTCAAGGAGAATTTGGAGGCTCAGATCACCCTGCTGGGGCAGGTCAAGAGCCGCAGCGTAGAGGACATAAGGCGAGATTTACGTCGGCAACAGCAGTTGTCGATGAGCCTGCATCGGCAGCAGGAGACTTTGGCCGACAATCTCTATCGACACATGGCTGAGCATCTGAGTGAAGAGGAGTTACTGCGACTAAACCGGGTGCTCCAGGCCGGAGTGATGCAGTTGGGACCGGCAGATTTCGAACTTGATATGCCCCGGTTGAAACAACAGTTGTCACAGGCGCCGAGCGAGACGCTGATGCTGGCTGGCCTGCGCATTAACCTTCATCGGTTGCATCCCCAGTTTCAGCAACTCAGTGAAGCCGAGCTGGAGGAGCAGATCAGGGATACCGACAGGCATATCGCCAGTTTGGAGGAGCAGCGGCAAACAGCCGAGCAGCGCCATCAGGCCGAGGCACACAAGCAACGATTAGAGCAGGAGCAGCAACAACTGCGGCAGGAGCTGGCCGACTTCGACACCTGGCAGCATTTATTGGCCCAGAGTGACCAGCGAGCAGAGCAATTGATAGCCCATAAACAAGAGCTGGATAGGCTACAGGCCGAGCTGGCAGCGATTAACCAGCAGCAATTGAGCTTGGTTGATCAACTCAATGCTTTGCGACAAGCGCAGATGCGACTGAATGATGAGCATAACGGCATCGTCACCATGCGTAACCAGCGCGAGGATCAGGGGCCAGAATTCGGTTATCTGGAATCTCTTTCCTACCATCCCTGGCTCGGGGGCGCCACCAGCACGCTGGATACCCTATATACCCGTTTGCAGGAATTCCAGGCTGATAGTCGTCAATTGTCGGCGTTGAACAGCGCGTTGCAGCGCGGTTTGCAGGATTTGCACGCTGGCGGACTCACCAAGTATGAACACTGTCCGAATCAGGACGAGGAGTGGAGCCGGATCCTCGATTTCCATCAGATGTTGCCAAAAGAAGCCGAGGCATTGGAGAAGAAGGCCCGCAGTGCCGTGATCAATGTCACCGCCAGCCTTAAACAGCTCAGACAGGGGCTGAATGCTTTCAAGGCGCAGATGCGAGGCTTCAACCGGCTGGTGAGTCAGCGCCAACTGTCCGACCTCAGGGTTTTCAAAATCGAGCCCAGGGATGAAGCACACTTGGTGGAAGCCATCGAAACTCTGCTCGATAAGTCCGCTCAGGTGGAGACGGGGGAGAGCTTCGATCTGTTTAATCAGCAAAGCGTGCTGGATGATGTGCGATTGGATCGCGCCAAACAGACCTTGTTTGATGAGGGCAATGCCCGGCAAGGGCTCCGTGTCGCCGATCTGTTTCGCCTGGAGTTTGTGATAGGTAAGCAGGATCAGCAGGAGGAGTCCTTCACCGAGATAGACAGTGCGGCCTCCAACGGCACCGTATTGATGGCCAAGCTGGTGACCGGGCTGGCCATGCTCCACCTGATGCATCACAAGAACAAGCGCATCCGCACCATCTGTTATCTGGATGAGGCGCTGGCGCTGGATACCCGCAACCAGAAAAATCTGATCGATGTGGCGGCAGAATTCGGTTTTGCCCTGATCTGCGCCTCGCCAGCTCCGTTGACCACGGCACGCTATTGCGTACCTATCCATCACCATGCCGGCAAGAACCATATCAATCGGCAGAGCTGGCTGGTGCTTGCTCCCAAGGAGCGACCATGAGCCGTAGTTTGATCGCCGCCTTGCGCAAATTGCGCCAAGCCCCTGGAGGAGGGCTTGCCAGCTCTCAATTGAGCGAGGGGCAACGACGTGATCTGAGCAGCTTTGCCCGCGCTACCGGCAGCATACAGATGCGGCCCGAGGGCAGGGGAGTCGTATTTGAGATAAGGCTGCCCGCCGTGGTGGAACACCAGTGGCGACAACTGGTGCCGATAGAGCAAGCCGAATTGGTCGATGGTCTGCCACGCCGAGCGCGTAACATCGCCGCCACTCGCCGTAGCAAGGGGGCAGATCATGGGCATGAGTTCAGCTATCTGCTGTTAAAGGCCGGTCCCGGTCAGGTGGCGTGGCGAGACGATAAAGACAACCGGCTGGACTTGCGACTGAGCACCGATCAACTGGGCGTCGCCGCTCTGACTGTGCACGCCGACAGCACCTGGTATACCGAACATCCGCTATGGCTTGTGGAAAATCAGGCGCTGTTTGACCAGCTGGACTGGCTACCCTGCGCCCAGCCCGCCAGTGTTGCTTATTACAGTGGCCAATTGCCCAACACATTGTTGGATTGGCTCGCCTTGCGCCAGCGGGCGCCTGCGATCCACTTCTTTCCCGACTACGACGGAGTGGGTCTGCTCAACTTTGCCCGGCTTCGCAGCCGTCTTGGCCACAGCGTGGCCCTGTGGTTGATGCCCGAGTGGCCATCTCGTCTCGAGCGTTTCGGTTGTACCACGCTTTGGCAGGATACCCAGCGCGAATTCAACGCCATGCTGGCACACCCTGCGACAGCCGATTTCGACGTGGAAGTGAAGCAATTGATCCGGTCAATGCAAGCCAGCGGGATGGCGCTGGAGCAGGAAGCCGTGTGGTTGTGAGGAACTGCCCCGTCCGTCTCGCCTGCCTCTTATCTGTCTATTAGTTTGAAAATATCTGCTTGAAAATACGACATGTGCAAAACCCCAGTATCGAAGCGGCTTTGCTCGAACGATATAGTCATCTGGGTTTTAACTGATGACTTGGGAGATAAAGGATGAAGGCGGCGACACGGCATGATTGGCAAGGGTTACAACCATTGCATCGAGATGCACTCACCCTTCCGCTGAGCCTGCGCTTTCGCGATGAGCAGATGGCCAACATCCGACAGGGATTTATCCCTCCGGCGATGGAGTACAAATGGTTCTGCTATTTCGAAGGAGAAACTCTCCACCTATACCGGAGCTGGACGGGGAGCAAGGCGGCGGAAGTGCTCTTTGTTCGTGACAGTGAAGGTTGGTGGCTGGCATCGAGAATGCGGTTGTCGCTGGATCCTGATCATTTCGGCTGGTCTTTGGAGGAGGCCAAATCGATCATCGAAAGCGAAATTGCCTTTTATGCCGCCGGGCAAGTCCCCGCCGATGGCTTTGCGCAGATGCTGCAAACGGCGTCCCAAGCGGGTTATTTCGGCTCGCCCAGCGTCGTGCATGAATTGCTGTTTCCCTTCTTCCATTGTCTGCTCTGCAAGGGGGTGGCGCCGCATATCGAGGGCATCCCAGCGCGAAGCGTTGCCGATGTTGTGGAGGAAAATAAACGGGTAACGCGTGCGATCAGCGGGCAGACCGGGGAGGTGCACGGCCTGGAGGCGTGGCGCACGGCGGAGCAACTTGGCAAGGCCCTCATCCATTACTTCGAGTTGGATGAGGGGTGGCACGCAGGGGAAGATCTCGCCTTCACGCTCAGTGAGGGGCTGGCTGCCGTCGGCATTCAGGTATCCGAGGTGATCCTGGCCTTTATCCATGCGCCATCTCCCACGCTGGACGGCCTCATTCAGTATTTGAAGGTGATACAGGACTTTGTGGTCAGCGTCATGATGGGCACTAACAGCGCCTATTACCCGGATCTGGTGTTGGCGGATTTCAGCTGGGCGCGTCGCAATGAGTTTGCGGCCCAAGGCCGCGCCATGAGCCACGCGCGAGCGGACGAAGAAGACGTCGAATAGGAAGATGAGCCAACCCCGGGGACCGCATACCATCCCAGCCCGTCGACAAGCTCGACGCCATGCTCAAAGGTGCGGCCGACAAGCCTGTGAACGTCGCCATCCAACGGGATTTTTAATAAACATTCTGCTCAGTTGAGCATCAGCAGGCGGGAGTGTGAGTCACCATCGGTTTCCATGAAATCGGGCGTGTTAGCCTGTTGCACAGTAGTGGCCAGCATAGGCATTGACGCGATTATCGTGGTTATCGCCGGGCAAAAGCACTATTCGCACAACTTACACCTGCCTTTCAAGCACGCTTAAGGAGTATTCATGCAAATCAGCCAGTGGACTACGGAGATCATTGTCATCAGCGTCATCATTGCAGTCGCTTGCTGCGTGATTGGCTACTTTGTGGCGGCGCTGCGCCACGGCAACCGGCTCGGTCAGCTCACTAGCCAACTGGGGCAGGCACAGCAGGCACAGGGCTTGCTGACACAGCAATTGGCACAGGCTCAGGAGCAGCTCAAGGCGGCGGAACAACAATGTCATGGGCAGCAGGTGGAGGCCGGCAAGGTGCAGACCCAGCTAGAGGGTGCCAAAGAGCAGCTGCAAGAGTTGGCGACGCAATTGAGCGAACGTAAGGCTGCCAGCGAGGCCTTGCAGCAGCAGTTGAGCGCGGCCAAGGAGCAGCAACATGACGCGGAGAAGCGTCTGGAGACGGCACAGGCCGAAAACCGTGGTCAGAAAGAGCAGATCGCTGACTTGCGTGAACGCTTGAATCTGGCTGATGGGCAAAGCCGAGCAGCCCAAGATGAGATCAGCCAGCTCAAGGATAAGTTGGCCAATGAAGGCAAACATGCGCAATCCCTGCAGAGCGCGGAGCGCGAAGTCCGTGAACAACTGGTGGATGCCAAACAGACCCTGAAAGAGCGTGAGAACGCCATTCTCGGCCTGCAGGAGCGGTTGCATCAGATCGATAACGAACACACCGAGCTCAAGACCACGCTGCAAAAGCGGGAAGAGCACTTCCAGGAGCAGCTGGGTCAACTTGCCGATGCCAAGAAGACACTGGCACAGGAGTTTGAAAACCTCGCCAACAAGATTTTCGACGAGAAGGGCAAGGCGTTCACTCAGAGCAGCCAGATCGGGATCGATAGCCTGCTCAAGCCATTTCGCGAGCAGATCGAAGGATTCCAGAAACGGATCAACGAGGTGCACGATGTCTCGGTGCAAGGCAGCGCTCAGCTCAATGCCGAGATCCGGAAGGTGCTGGAAATTGGTCTGAATATGAGCAAGGAGGCCAACAACCTCACGTCGGCCCTCAAGGGCGATTCCCAGCAGCGCGGAGCCTGGGGGGAAGCGCAACTGCGCCGCACACTGGAGATGAGTGGCCTGATTGAAGAGGCCCACTACGAAGTGCAGAGCAGCTTCAAGGATGCGGAAGGCAAGCACAAGCAGACCGACTATCTGATCAAACTGCCGGATGGCAAGCACATCATCATCGACAGCAAGGTTTCGCTGGTGGCTTATGACCGGGCGGTCGCGGCCGAGAGCCCGGAAGCGTATCAATTGGCGATGGCAGAGCATCTCAAAGCAGTGCGCAAGCATATCGACGATCTGGCATCGAAGGATTACATCAACCTGATTGGCATGCACAGCCCCAGCTTTGTGCTGATGTTCATGCCGATTGAACCCGCCTATATCGAAGCGTTGAAGCACAATAAGGATTTATTCGAGTATGGATACAACAAGGGCATCGTACTGGTTTCGCATACAACCCTGATCCCCATCCTGCGCACGGTATCAAATCTGTGGATGATCGAACGCAGCAATACCGAGGCTCGCGAGATCAGTGAAAAAGCCGGCGACATCTACAACCAGGTCTGCCTTGTTGCCGAACGTCTGAGCAGCTTGGGCGGCACGCTCAACACCGCCAGCAATCACTACAACAGCACGGTCAAGGCGCTGGTGGGCAAGCAAGGGCTGTATGGCAAAGTGGAGAGATTCAACAAACTCTCGGCGAAGGCCAGCAAGACACTGCCGCAACTGGACGCCGTGCATATGGACTTCGAGCAGGATCGGCTGTCATTGATCGTCGAGGCACTGGAAGAGCCCGGCACGATCGCCATAGAGGAAGCGGCGACGACGGCATAGCCCGTTAAAGTTGCAGCTTGCGTTAAACAATCAAGGCGCCCCAGGCGCCTTGATTGTCTGGGCTTCAAATACTTACCGCCGTCATCCAACAGACATCAAGAACCGATGAATGTCGGCGCGGTGCTCAGGCCCCCGCATCTGCTCCAAAATGCGACATGTTCATGTAACCAGTATCGGCGTGGGGTTACAGGCGGCATATACTGAGCCCGCTTGAAGAGAGTCCCAACCCGTATCAAGGAGCACGCTTATGACACCCTCGTTATCTTTGCTCGGCGTGTGCGCCTGCGCCCTGTTACTGCTGGTGGCCGAGAGTGCTGGTGCCGCCGACTGTACCTATCGCAAAGACAGCCTTGGCAATACCCGCTACCAGTGTGACGATGGCAAGAGCGGCACTCTGCGCAAAGACAGTCTCGGTCACGTCAGAGACTCGGAAAGTGGCACCACCTGGCGCAAAGACTCCCTTGGCAATGTCCGTAGCAGCGAGGGCACTACCTACCGCAAAGACAGTCTGGGTAATGTGCGGGTCAGCAATCCCGGCACCGGCGAGACGGTCACCTGGAGCAAGGATAGCCTTGGCAATCTGCGCTCCTCCGATGGCACTACGTGCCGCACCAACTCCTTGGGGCAAGTTAGATGTGATGGGCAGAGCACACCGCCAGCAGTGTTGGGCGCAAAGTGAACCCAGACTGTGGTTCTGATCTATTAGACCGCCATGATGAATCGCTGACGCAGCGTACATCTTGGCCAAATAGTAGAAATGATCGATTTGGTGATCTGGCTTCATAGAGCTACCGTGCTCTCAGGCTTAGAATAACACTCTTTTTGATAGCATGAACTGAGCGCCGTTAGGGTCAATAGAGCATTTATGAATAGCGAAGAAGGTGCCAGTTGGCCTTCCCGTACTGCGGATTGGCTGAAATGACGCCGGCTCGATTTTTTTACCCCTACCTCTCTGTTAATCTGGGCGTTTTCTGCTAGGTGCCTGCTTACTATGTCTATCGATTACTACAACCAACACGCCGATAGCTTCGTCGAAGGCACGCTGTCGGTCGATATGCAACCGCTTTACCAGCGCTTCCTGCCTCTGCTCGCCGCCGGCGCTCATATCGTCGATGCGGGCTGCGGCTCTGGGCGGGACAGCCTGTATTTCCATCAGCAAGGTTTTCGGGTCACAGCCTTCGATGCCAGCGCGGAGCTGGCCCTGCGTGCCGAGCGCCTGCTTGGTCAGCCGGTGCAACTGTGCCGTTTCGAGCAGTTTGTGGCTCCCGTGCCGGTCGATGCCATCTGGGCCTGTGCCAGTCTGCTGCATGTTCCCCGCGCCGAATTGGATGCCGTAATGGCCCATCTGTGCCAGCAACTCGCCGACGGTGGTCTGCTCTATTGCTCGTTCAAATATGGGGTAGACGAGACCGAGCGCGATGGCCGAGCCTTCACCCAGTTGGATGAGGCGGGGCTGCACGCCCTGATCACGCCGTTGCCGCTGAGCGAGGTCGAGACTTGGCAGACGGCGGATCGACGCCCCGGCCGCGAGCAGGAGCGTTGGCTTAACGCCATCGTGCGCAAGGTCGGGTCATGAGTGCACCCGTGCTCATCAGCGGGGGAGAGGCGGGGGATCCGGAGTTCAACGATCCCCTGTTGCCACATCTGCTGGACGCCATCGCCCGTTGTGGCGAGGGTAGCCGCATCGAGTTGTGTGTCTCCTTTATTCGCCAAAGCGGGCTGGTGCTGTTGCGCGGTGCCCTGCACGAGGCGTTGGCGCGAGGAGCACGGCTTCGGGTGATCACCTCGGACTATCTGGAGGTGACTCAGCCGGTGGCGCTGCGCGAGTTGCTTAAATTTGATCCCGCTCGCTCTTGCGCGCTGATCTACCAGAGTCAGGGCAATCGCGGCTTTCACCTCAAGTCCTATCTGTTTGTCCAGCACGCAGCCCAGTATCTAGGCGAGCAAGTTGGCCAGGAAGGGGCGCCAGCGGTGCTCGGTGGCCAGGCGTTTCTCGGCTCCAGCAATATCTCTGCCGCCGCCCTCACCGAGTCGCTGGAGTGGAACTGGTCGCTCAGGGCTGAGCCGAGCGGCCCCAGCGAGCCGCATCACAGCCTGCGTCAGCTCGCGGCGCAAATCGATCGGCTGGCGCAAGACGCGCGGGTCGTGCCCCTTACCCACGACTGGATCGATGGCTACCTCGCTCGCTATCGGCAGAGCGCGCTGCGGGAGTTGCGGGTGCTCACCGGGGATCATCGCAGCAGCGCCGAGCAGCTGCGTGAAGTCCCCATCCCCAACAGCGTGCAGCAAGAGGCGCTGATGGCGCTGCAAGCCGCGCGGGTACAGGGGCATAAACGGGGCGTGGTGGTCATGGCGACCGGCCTTGGTAAGACTTGGCTCGCGGCTTTTGATGTGCGCCAGATGCAGGCGGCCCGCCTGCTGTTTGTCGCTCACCGGGAAGAGATCCTGACCCAGGCGCGCCAGACCTTCTTGCACATGGCGCCGCAGGCAAATTCGGGCCTCTATCACGGTCAGCAGCAGGATGAGGCCGACTGGCTGTTTGCCTCTATCCAGACGCTGGGTAAGAGTCAGCATCTGCTGCGCTTTGCACCGGATCACTTCGATTACGTGGTGGTCGATGAGTTTCATCATGCTGCCTCACCCTCCTACCGGCGCTTGCTGAACCACTTCAAGCCCCGCTTCCTGCTCGGGCTGACCGCGACCCCTGACCGCACCGATCAGGCCGATATTCTGGCGCTGTGCGACAACAATCTCGTCTTTGAACGGGGGCTGGCACTCGCCATCGAGCAGAAGCTGCTGGTGCCGCTCACCTATCACGGCATTTTGGATGACACCGTCGACTATGCCGCGCTGCCTTGGCGCAACGGTCAGTTTGACCCCCATGCGCTGGAGAGTGCCTTCGCCAGCCAGAAGCGGGCCCAGCACGCCCTTAACCAGTGGCGACGTCTACGCCAGCAGCGCACGCTGGCCTTTTGCATCTCGACCCGTCATGCCGATTTTATGGCCAGCGTCTTCCAGCAAGCCGGTGTGCGGGCGATAGCCGTCTATGCGGGCTCCCGCCAGGGGCGACAAGCCGCCCTGGAGCAACTGGCCGCCGCCGAGCTTGATATCATCTTCTCGGTAGATTTGTTCAACGAAGGCACCGACTTGCCCGCCATCGATACCGTGCTGATGCTGCGCCCCACCGAGTCGCGCATCGTGTTCCTGCAACAGTTGGGGCGGGGCTTGCGCCTCTATCAAGGCAAAGAACGCCTGGTGGTGATCGATCTGGTGGGCAATCACAAGGCGTGTCTCTACAAGCCCCAGCTGCTGCAAACGCAATTGACCCGCCCACCAACGCACGCAAACTGGGCGATGCCGCTGGCGGCAGGTTGTTTTATCAATCTGGATCCCAAGCTGCTTCCGCTGCTGGCGCTGTTAAAAAAGCAGCAGCAACCGACTTTGATTGAGACCTATCAGACCCTCAAAGAGCACCTCGGCTATCGCCCCACCGCGCGGCAAACCTGGGCAGTCCGGCTGGGTGAGCAACTGCGTTTCGATACCCAAAAACAGGGGGGCTGGTTTGAGCTGCTCGCCCAAGCGGGCGATCTGGGGGAGGAGGAGCTGCGCGTGCTGAACCGGCACGGCGACTTTCTGCGTTCGGGGGTGGAGAACACCGCGCTCACCAAGAGCTTCAAGCTGATCCTGCTATTGGCCTTGCTCGAACTCGACGGTTTGCGTGAGCCACCCACCTTGGCGGCGCTGGCCAGCCACTCCCGTTACCTGTTCGAGCGGCATCCCGAGCTGGCCCGCCTCGATCTGCCGGCCAAGCAGCAAGCCCTGAGCGCCGACAGTGCGGCCTGGCTCAGTTACTGGAAGAGCAATCCGATCAAGTTCAGTAGTGGCGGCAATCCAGGCGCCAAGGGGGAGTACTGGTTCGAGGTAAGGGAGGAGCGCTTCTGCCCACGCTTCGCGGTGAGTGAGGAGGATATCGATCCTCTGCATCGCATGGTGCAAGAGCTGCTGGATCTGCGTCTGGCCCAGTATCAGCAGCGCAAAATCGCGCCGGAGGCCGCCATTTCCCCTGAGCCCTTCACAACTATCCGCGATGAGGAACAGGCGCTGGCGCCTGATGCCAAAGCGCGTCAGGTGACCCTGATTTAAGGCTGGCTATCCGATAGCACGATCAGTGTAAAAACCAGCAGTGTGAAAACAATCAAGGCGCCAGTGGCGCCTTGATTGATTGATGAGATGGTCGGTCACCGCTGGCCGTTACCTAAACAGCCATTCCATATCGTCCTCTTCCTCATCCCACCTCATTTGCTGCTGATCCCAGCGGGCCGCCAGATAGGGTTTGAGGGTCTGCAGGGTGGTGATCTCGGCCAGCTGGGCAGTCAGGTGGTCGATATCACGCAGCAAATAGTCCCGATGTTCGGCAAAGGCCTGCTCGGTCTTTTTCTTGGATGATTGCTTGAATTTGTGCAGCACCGCGCCCATTAGCCCGTCTTGCCCGCCGTAGTAGCTGACTTCGAGCTCGCGTAGCTGGCGTTTCAGCATCGGGTTGAGGTAAGCGAGGTTCTCGTCACTGAGCAGGTTATCGAACTCGGGCAGGTGGGTGTGGGCCAGCTGCAACAGGGTGAACATCTCTTTGTTTTCCCAGGCCTGGCTGAGTTGGCCCATGATGCGGGTCTTTTCCGCCTGCATGACGGGGTCGGGTTCCCGATCCGGGTGCAGCGCCAGGGCGAGCTTGCGATAGAGCTGCTTGAGGCTGGATTTGCTGAACAACTGTTCGATGCGCGCCTCTTCCTCTTGCTCACGACGGGTGCGCGCGTGGGCAAAAGCATCTTGCTGCTCAGTGCCGAAGAGAGGCTCATCGGCAAACAACTCATCATCGTCGAAGCGGGCATCCTCTTCTTTATCGACGGTGTTGCGCTCTTCGGCCATATGCTGGCGCGCCGCATTCATCATGTACTCGTTCAACCGATCGGGGTTTTTGAGCATCTCGCGCAAGGTATCGATGTCATCGGGGCAGTGGCCACAAGTCTCCATCAGCATCTGGGTAAGAACGTCACACTGATAGTCGAGCTGTTCGTCATCCATGTGCAGGGCGGTATTGGTTTGGATTTGGTGAAAGAGGGGAGCCAAATCCATCTCGCCACGAAACGGATTGGACTCGATATAGCTGATGAGATCGTGGATCCAGTGGTGCAAGGTCTCCCGCTGCCACAGGGTAAAGCTCTTGCGAGCCGTAAAATCGACCAGGCGCTTGGCGAGGGCAAAGATGAGCTCGCACTGTTGACGCTCAAGGGGTTCTATTTCGCTGGTGAAACGCTGATAGATATCGCGGCCGTTGAGGGCTTGCTTGTCGATCTTTGCCTGTAGCTTTTCGAGCGCTTGCCAGTTGCGGTGGAAGAGATCGAGGGCGGGGTTGCCCGTCGCGGGGGAGGGCTGGCGAGCGGGCTGCTTGCGACCCGGATGACGAAGAGACATAGGCCGCCTCCATGGGCGTTAATTGATTCGCTAAAACAAAAAACCGGCGCGGGGCCGGTTTATCGCCGCGCATAAATTGCGCGAAGTCTGCCTTGCTGATGAGTTGCTGGCCATATTCAAGCCTTTCATTTCTTACGCAACAGATAGCAACAACAGAGAAATAATGGGGTGGCTGATGGGGCTCGAACCCACGACAACCGGAATCACAATCCGGGACTCTACCAACTGAGCTACAGCCACCACTGAAATCATCGCCATTTTGTGTCTGCCAAGGCTTGGCCAAGGTCATCTTGAGATAATCTGCCGAATGGACGATAAATCACACTCTTCGTCAATAACTCAATGATTTAAAACACATTTTAAATGGCGCGCCCTGCAGGATTCGAACCTGCGACCCACGGCTTAGAAGGCCGTTGCTCTATCCGACTGAGCTAAGGGCGCATTGCCTCGACAAGCCTGGCGGCATGTCGAAAAACCTGGTCGGTGATAAAGGATTCGAACCTTTGACCCTCTGGTCCCAAACCAGATGCGCTACCGGGCTGCGCTAATCACCGAAAATCTCGTCTCCAGCATAGCGACAGCGGCTGTACTGGGCAACGGGCCGGCATCATACCCAAGCGGGAAAGCCAGCGTCAACGAATTTTTCCACCAATGAATTCAAATGCCTACTTATTGCCCTCCATGCGAGAGCCGCTAACACCCGTGGCAAAAAAATGCGACAATGCGCGGCAGTTGAACACATGGTGAGTGAAGAACGATGTCTGCCAAAATCATTGATGGAAAACAGGTTGCGCAAACGATTCGCAATCAGGTCGCAGCGCAAGTCCAACAGCGGTTGGCACAAGGAAAACGGGCGCCGGGCTTGGCGGTGATCCTGGTCGGGGTGGATCCTGCCTCGCAGGTCTATGTCGGCAGCAAGCGGCGCGCCTGTGAAGAGGTGGGCTTTATCTCCCGCTCTTACGATCTGGACGCGACGGCAAGCCAGGAAGAGTTGCTGGCACTGATCGATAAGCTGAATGAAGACGCAGACGTTGACGGTATTCTGGTACAGCTCCCCTTGCCGGCTCACTGCGATACGACTCAGGTATTGGAGCGTATTCGTCCCGACAAGGACGTGGATGGTTTCCACCCCTACAACGTGGGTCGGCTGGCACAGCGTATTCCGGCACTGCGCCCCTGTACGCCCAAGGGCATCATGACGCTGATTGAAGCGACCGGTGTAAAAACGCACGGTCTGCATGCGGTGGTAGTCGGGGCATCCAACATCGTCGGTCGGCCGATGACGCTGGAGCTGCTGCTGGCAGGTTGTACTACCACCACCTGTCACCGTTTCACTCAGGATCTGGAAGATCAGGTTCGCCGTGCCGACCTGCTGGTGGTGGCGGTTGGGAAACCCAACTTCATTCCGGGTGAGTGGGTCAAACCGGGGGCACTGGTGATCGACGTGGGTATCAACCGGTTGGCGGACGGCTCTCTGGTTGGTGACGTTGAGTTTGAGACCGCGCGCAATCATGCCTCCTTCATCACGCCTGTGCCGGGTGGGGTGGGTCCCATGACGGTTGCCAGCCTGATGGAAAATACCCTGAGCGCCTGTCAGGACTATCACGACAGCGCGCAATGATCTCTTTCTAGTCTGCTCGGGGGAACGAACTTCTCCTGTAAATTGCAGCAATAAAAAAACCGGCAACTTTGCGGCTTGCCGGTTTTTTTATTTATCCAGTTCGACTCTTACATGTTCTGTGCTTCGTTTGGCACAATGACAGAGGCGTGATTGCCTTTCGGCCCCTGCTGCAGTTCAAAGTTGACTGCTTGACCTGCTTTCAACGTCTTGTAGCCTTCCATTTGTATCGTGGAGTAGTGGGCGAAGATATCTTCACCACCTCCTTCCGGACAGATAAACCCAAATCCTTTTGCGTTGTTAAACCACTTGACTGTTCCGGTTGCCATACATCTACATCCTTTTATTGATTACCTTGAAGTCGTTGAGTAACCTGCGCCAGCCCTTTATAACTAGTAACATAGCCCATAGCAGACGGGCGCCGATTAGCAAGTAACCAATCTAGTCTAACTTTTGAGCGAGTCAAGGAGTTGTTAACAACTGATGTGATCTGGTTAACAAGTCTATTGACAATCTTGTGTTAGGCGGTAGTAATCTAGAGGTACCAAAGCGCGATTATGAGCAAGCAGAAAGAACTCTTTGCTAATGAAGAGATTGCAGAAGCAGAGAAAACCAAGCTGCAACCGCCACCCATGTACAAGGTCGTCCTGAACAACGACGACTACACACCGATGGAGTTCGTGGTGGAGGTGCTGCAAAAGTTCTTTGGTATGGATTTGGACAAGGCCACTCAGGTGATGCTGAGCGTGCATTATAGTGGTAAGGGAGTCTGTGGCACGTTCACCGCCGAGATTGCCGAAACCAAAGTGGTCCAGGTCAACACCTATGCACGTAACAACGAACATCCACTGCTGTGTACCATGGAAAAGGCTTGAATCTGATGACTTGATGGCGATGACGACACCACATTGTTGCTGTACTAGGGGAGGTGCCTATGTTGAATAAAGATCTAGAAAAGACGCTGAACGAGGCTTTCAAACTGGCCCGTGACGAGCGCCACGAATTCATGACTGTCGAGCACCTGTTGTTAGCCCTGCTGGATAACAGCTCAGCCCATGAGGCGCTGAGTTCTTGTGGTGCTGACGTGGAGCTGATGCGCAAAGAGATCAGCGCATTCATCAGTCAAACAACCCCGCTTATTCCCCGTGACGATGAAGATCGTGAAACCCAGCCCACGCTGGGCTTCCAGCGGGTGCTGCAACGCGCCGTGTTCCATGTCCAATCATCGGGCAATACGGAAGTCAGTGGTGCCAACGTGCTGGTTGCCATTTTTAGCGAGCAGGAGTCCCAGGCCGCTTACTTCCTGAAAAAGGCCGAGATCAGCCGGCTGGACGTGGTCAATTTCCTCTCCCATGGCGTGCGCAAAGACAGCAAGCCGGACAACAGCAGCAACAATGCCGAGTCCGACGACGATGTGTCTGCCGCCCAGATAGAAAGCTTTGCCACCAACCTCAATCAGCTGGTGCTGGAAGGGCGTATCGATCCGCTCATCGGACGGGATCAGGAGCTCAACCGTACCATCCAGGTGCTCTGCCGTCGTCGCAAGAACAACCCCTTGTTGGTCGGTGAAGCCGGGGTGGGCAAGACGGCCATCGCCGAAGGGCTGGCCTATCGTATCGTCAAGGGCGATGTGCCCGAGGTGATTGCGGGCAGCACTATTTATTCTCTGGACATGGGCTCGCTGCTGGCGGGGACCAAATATCGCGGTGATTTCGAGAAGCGCCTCAAGGTGCTGCTCAAGCAGATCGAGCGCCAGGAAGGGGCGATCCTGTTCATCGACGAGATCCACACCATCATAGGGGCAGGGGCTGCCTCCGGTGGTCAGCTGGATGCGGCCAACCTCATCAAGCCGCTGCTCTCCAATGGCTTGCTGCGTTGTGTCGGCTCCACCACCTATCAGGAATACTCCCAGATCTTTGAGAAGGACCGTGCTCTGGCGCGTCGCTTCCAGAAGATCGATATCGTCGAGCCCAGTGTGGACGACACTACCCGCATCCTGATGGGGCTCAAGAGCCGCTATGAGGCTCACCACGGGGTGCGCTACACCGTCAAGGCCATCCGCGCAGCGGTGGAGCTCTCTGCCAAGTACATCAATGATCGCCATCTGCCTGACAAGGCGATCGACGTGATCGACGAAGCTGGTGCCGGGCAACGGCTGCTGCCGGCGAGCAAGCGTAAGAAAGTGATCAATGTGCAGGAGATCGAAGCCATTGTGGCCAAGATTGCTCGCATCCCGGAGAAATCAGTCTCGTCTTCCGACAAGGAGGTGCTGAAGAATCTGGAGCGCAATCTCAAGATGGTGGTATTTGGTCAGGACAAGGCCATCGAGGTGCTGACCGATTCCATTCGCTTGTCACGTTCGGGCTTGGGTAATGAGCGTCGCCCGGTGGGTTGCTTCCTGTTCGCCGGCCCGACCGGGGTGGGCAAGACCGAGGTCACTCAGCAGTTAGGCAAGGCACTCGGCGTCGAGGTGCTGCGCTTTGACATGTCGGAGTACATGGAACGCCACACCGTCTCCCGCCTGATCGGGGCACCTCCCGGCTATGTGGGCTTTGAGCAGGGGGGACTCCTGACCGATTCGGTACTCAAGCACCCGCACTCAGTGGTGTTGCTGGACGAGATCGAAAAAGCGCACCCGGATGTGTTCAACCTGCTGCTGCAGGTGATGGACAACGGCACCCTGACCGACAACAACGGGCGCAAGGCGGATTTTCGCAACGTGATCCTGGTGATGACCACTAACGCCGGCGTGCAGGAGACCCAGCGCAAATCCATCGGCTTCCAGCAACAGGATATGAGCCACGATGCCATGGCGGTGATCAACAAGACGTTCAGCCCGGAGTTTCGCAACCGGCTCGATCACACCATCTGGTTCAATCATCTGGATATGACTGTGATACATCAGGTGGTCGACAAGTTCATCGTCGAGTTGCAGGTACAACTGGATGCCAAGGGCGTGTCTCTTGAAGTGTCCGAGGGTGTCCGCCACTGGTTGGCCGAGAAGGGATATGACAGGGCCATGGGAGCGAGACCCATGGGGCGGGTCATCCAGGAACACCTCAAGAAACCCCTTGCCAATGAGATCCTGTTCGGATCCTTGGTCGATGGGGGGGTAGTGAAGGTTGAGTTGATAAATGACAGCCTCAGCTTTGACTATCAGGTCAATGTTGAAGCTGTTTCCCACTAAGCTTAACGCTGTTGGAAAACCACAAAAAACCCCAACCGGAAGGTTGGGGTTTTTTGCTGAATTCCTGGCTTAGCGAGAGCGGAAAACAATACGTCCCTTGGAGAGGTCGTACGGAGTCAGAGCTACCGTTACTTTGTCCCCAGTCAGGATACGGATGTAGTTTTTGCGCATCTTGCCGGAAATATGAGCGATAACCACGTGACCATTCTCCAGTTCCACACGGAACATGGTATTGGGCAGGGTTTCGAGAATAGTGCCCTGCATCTCAATACTGTCTTCTTTAGCCATTGAATCCTCTTGATAAGCCACAACAAAAAATCCGCTGGATCATGCCGGATTTAAGGCTATGTGTAAAGTTTACTCGGGCTTGCTGTCGATATTTTTCCATTCCCCCTGTATCAACCGTTCATGGGGCAGATACTGGCGCTTGTAATTCATCTTGCGGCACTCCTCCACCAGATAGCCCAGATATAGCCAGCTACGACCGGTTCTTCTAGCCAGTTCCAACTGGCTCAGAATGGCGAAGGTACCGAGGGAGCGATCGGCATGGGCCGGGTCGAAAAAGGTGTACATGGCGCTGAGGGAATGGGGCAGCAGATCCGTGGTAGCGACCCCGATCAACCGGTTATCCTTGCGCATTTCCAGATAGAGGGGCGGCATCCAGTCACAGTGCAGGAAGCCCTTGTACTGGGTACGGCTGGGGGGATACATGCTGCCGTCATGATGGCGTTCGCGAATGTAGCGCTCATAGAGCTGGTAGTACTCTGGCTTGTCGTCGTAGCTGAGTACCAGCTCGATATCCTGATTGAGCTGGCGGATCCGCTTCTGGCTGCGGCTCGGCACGAAGCGCTCGCTGTGGATGCGCAGGGACTGGCAGGCATTGCAGGCCGGGCAGTGGGGACGATAAATGTCGTTGCCGCTGCGCCGAAAGCCGGCCGTCAGCAGGCGTTCGTAGCCGCTGGCATTGAGCAGACTGTGATCCATCAAGACCAGCAATTGCTCCTGCTCATGACCCAGATAGCTGCATTGGTGCTTCGGGGTCAGCCCTACCTTGAGGATCACTTCTTCGGTCATAGCAAAATGCTCCCCGTTTGCCAGCAATTGGCCGCCAGCGGTTGTCGGCTCAGTTGTGCCAGCGTCGTCAAAAATTGGCGTCTTGGCCACTCTTCTATTCCCAGGGTGGCCAAAAAATCGTTCTGCATCTGGCAATCGATCAAGGCGCCATTATGGCAGGCGAAGTGCCGGCAGAGGGCCACCATGGCCAGTTTGGCGCCGTTGTCGATACGGCTGAACATGGACTCGCCGCAGAACACCCGGCCGAGGGAGAGACCATAGAGGCCGGCTTGCAGCTTGCCCTCCTGCCAGATCTCGATGGAGTGGGCATGGCCAAGGCGGTGCAATTGTCGATAGGCGTCGATCATGGGTGTGCTAATCCAGGTTCCACTGGCACTGCGACGGGGCGCGGCGCAGGCCGCTATAACCTCATTAAAGGCGCGATCGATGGAAATATCGAATGAGGTACCACGGATAAATTTGCGCAGGGTGCGACCGATGTGCAGCTGTTCCGGCCGGATGACGCCTCTGGGATCCGGTGACCACCACAGCAGCGGCTGGTGGGGTTCATTCCACGGGAAGATCCCCTTGTGGTAAGCTGCCAGCAAGCGGGCAGGGGAGAGATCCCCGCCGATCGCCAGCAGGCCGTTGGGTTCCTCCAGGGCATGCTCGGGGTCGGGAAACCAGCACAGCTCATCATCCAATTGGGTAAGATAGCGAGACATAAGGTAACGAGGTTCATAGATGAAGGCCATTATCCTGATAGTATCCAGCTTGTTTTGCTTTGTCACTGCGCCCGCCTTGGCTCAGGTCTACGAGCGCAATACGGCAAGGCCCGTGAATCAGGTGGTGTTTGGCCAGGTCGAGACGGTGCGCAACATCACCCAGCGCCAAATTCTGGAGTCAGAACACTCCGGCTGGAAAACCCTGGGCGGCGCCGTCCTGGGCGGGCTGCTTGGCAACCAGTTTGGTGGCGGTCATGGCCGTGAAATCGCTACTGCGGTCGGCGCATTGGCGGGGGCGGCTGCGGCGCAGCAGTATCAATCGGGCGGCAGCGTGGTGGAGAACAAGCTGGTGGAGCTGCTTATTCGCAACGAGCAAAACGGGCTAGTGAACGTCATTCAGGATTACGATCCGGCCATGGTGTTCATGAACGGCGACAAGGTGCGCATCCTCTATTTCGACGATGGTGTGCGGGTGGACAAGACCTATTGAAGCAGGCGCTGGCTCAGGCGGTCATCAAGGGGGGAGAAGTGACCCGACACGCTGCCGGCTGGGCAAGCTGTCGGGCGGGTACTACACGGAGAACATCTGGCGAGGTAACGTCAGGCCGATGAGTCCTGCGACACTATCTTGTCACGGCCGGTGTTCTTTGCCTGATAGAGCAGGCGATCCGCCTCGCTCAGTGCCTCGTCCATGGAACCGCGCCCGACCTTGATCACGCCGAAACTGGCGCGTACAAACAGCGGCGTCTCCCTGGACAGCGGTTGCTGGCGCATCTGCTGGCGCAGCCCCTCCAGCCGTTTGAGCAGCACCGGCACGGTGCAGTGGGGCACCATCAGGGCAAACTCCTCGCCACCAAAACGGGCGATCATGGCATCGGGGAAGAACTGGTTGAGCAGCCGGGTGAGGTGGCAGAGCAGCTGATCGCCGATGGCATGACCCCAGTGATCGTTGACCTGCTTGAAGTGATCCACATCGAGCACGCACAGCGCAAGCGGCGTCTCCTGACGCTGGTGCTCCTCAAACCATTTCTGTCCTTCATTGAACCAGTAGCGCCGGTTGTAGAGCCCGGTCAGGTAGTCGCGATTGGCCGACTCCTGGATGCTGTTGAACTGCTCCAGCGCTTCCAGGTTATGGCTGACCCGGCATTGCAGCTCTTCCGGTTCGAACGGCTGGTTGAGGAAGTCGTTGGCACCCTGCTTCAGGTAGCGGGCAGAGAGGCCGCGCTTGTCCGACACCGAGATGCCGATGATGGCGAGCTGCTGCTTGCTGTAACGCTCGCGCAGCATGCGCACCAGGCTGATCCCGTCAATTTCTGGCATGTAGTAGTCGACCAGCACCAGCCGAATGGCCGGGTTCTGTTCGAGCTGGGCCAGGGCCTCGCGGGCGTGGCTCGCCTCATGCACCTGCAGCAGCTGCTTGCGCAACTGGGCCATGGTGCGGTGGCGGGAGGTGCGTGAATCATCGACCACCAGTACTTCGATGCGTTGGTTGAGGTAGAGGCGATGAACCAGGCTGACGGCGTATTGCAGGGAGTGGCGTGAATCCTTCATCACATAGTCCAGTACTCCCGCCTCCAGCCAGGCTGCACGCTTCTCCTCGCTGATATCGGCAGTGAGGATCACCACCGGCAAGCCCCGCTCCAGCAACACCTTGACCGCTTCCCCGCTGGGGGCATCCGGCAGGGTCAGATCCACCAGTGCCACCACGTACTCTTCTCCCCGACAGTGGCGGGCACCCTCCAGGGTATCGAATGCATCGATCTCCAGCCCGGTTTGCTGGGCAATGGCCTGGATCAGCATCCGTCGAATGGTCAGACTGTCCTCGACTATCAATATTTTCTGTTTCATCCGGCTCCTTAAAGTAAAAAGGCATGCCTCGCGGCATGCCTTTTATATCCCTTGTGCTTATTGCGCGTCCAGATAGCGCTCGGCATCGAGGGCGGCCATACAGCCGGTGCCGGCCGAGGTGATGGCCTGGCGGTAGGTGTGGTCAGCCACGTCACCGGCGGCAAATACCCCTTCGATACTGGTCTGGGTGGCGAAGCCGTCGAGGCCGCCACGCACCTTCAGATAGCCGTTCTGCATATCCAGCTGGTCGGCGAAGATCTGGGTGTTGGGCTGGTGACCGATGGCAATGAAGACGCCCATCAGTGGCAGGTCGGTGGTGGTGTCGTTCTGGGTGTTGCGCAGACGCACACCGGTCACCCCCATGTCGTCGCCCAGCACTTCGTCCAGAGTCTGGTGGGTGTGCAGTACGATATTGCCGCTGGCCACCTTGTCGTGCAGACGCTTGATCAGGATCTTCTCGGCGCGGAACTCATCGCGACGGTGAATGAGGTGCACCTTCTTGGCGATGTTGGCCAGATAGAGCGCCTCTTCCACGGCGGTGTTGCCGCCGCCGACCACGGCTACTTCCTGATTGCGATAGAAGAAGCCGTCACAGGTGGCGCAGGCGGAGACGCCGCGGCCCTTGAAGGCCTCTTCGGAAGGCAGGCCCAGGTACTTGGCGGAGGCACCGGTGGCGATGATCAGCGCATCACAGGTGTATTCGCCGTTGTCGCCCTTGAGACGGAACGGACGCTGGGTCAGCTGCACTTCATTGATGTGATCGAACAGAATGCGGGTATCGAACTTCTCCGCATGCTCTTTCATGCGCTCCATCAGGGCCGGACCGGTCAGACCCTCGGGGTCACCGGGCCAGTTCTCCACTTCGGTGGTGGTAGTCAGCTGACCGCCTTGCTGCATGCCGGTGATGAGCAGCGGATTGAGGTTGGCACGGGCGGCATAGACGGCGGCAGTGTAGCCCGCCGGGCCTGACCCCAGGATCAGCAGTTTGCTATGAGTGACTTGGCTCATGATGTGATTTCCGAGACGTGATGAGTTTGCGCGATTGTAGGTAATTCGTGATAAGGGGTCAAAGGCCAGTGAGTCGATTGCATCAATCGGCTGGCGGGGTGGGGGGCAGGGTAAGAAAGGTCTGAAAACATGCCCTGTCGCGGAAGGCTCCACAACCGGGCTTGGCGCGCCTTGATAAGGAGCACAACGGCTCTCTCGCCATGGTGATGTGAGAGGTGGCGCTTGGTATCCGCTGGCGCTTACCGGGCGTGGCGCGCATTTCTATTGATAAGGTGGGGAAGGGCGCTTGCAGCCGCGTTTGCCAGCGGGCGCTATCCGCTCGGCTGATCCTGTCCGCTGGTGTGGCGGCGATATAAGCGCGATTGACAAGTTTTGGCGCAGTGGCCCTCGCTGTCGGCAGCTTTGCTGCACAGAGCCTCAGGCCAAGCCCGCCCCATGAGGATGGGGGGCACACATTATCAGGCTGCGCACTGACACGAGGTGGAAGCGCGTGTTGGCCGCTCTCCCGATGGGCACATTCACGATGGCGAATCCCCGTTATCCTGCAGGGCGAATGCCAAATCATTGCCGGGCAGTTGCGACGAAGACGCAGGGAAGGGGGAGTCATTATGTTTTGAGTCTGATGGATACGCTGGCCGCGGTGAAAATTGCTGCAATGCAGGACAAAATAGCGACAGTGGCAGCGTGATAATCTGCACCACCTGAATCAATGCCGCTTCCTGCGCCGCTTTGGGCGAAAACAGTATGGTTTCGTGCTGTCAGTTCACGTACACTGGCCACAGCCATGCCTACGCGGTATTCATGGTTTTTTATTTCTTTAGGTACACCGATAATCATGCTATCCCTCGACTATCGATTGGTGGTTTATGTTGCAAGCTAGTTTGGCAACATTTGCGCCTTGCATATTCAGGTATTGACAGGATTTGTGACCATAATTATAAAATGACTGGTGATTCTTACCAAAAAATAGCCAAAGGATGGAATAAATGATGGAAGCTAAGAGTCGGCTAAAGGATTTGGACAGGATTGACCGCAACATTCTGAATGAGCTGCAAAAGGATGGCAGAATTTCGAACGTTGAGTTGTCCAAACGAGTTGGCCTGAGTCCTACACCGTGTCTGGAACGGGTTCGTCGCCTCGAGCGACAAGGGTATATCGAAGGGTATGCCGCCATTCTGAACCCTCATTATCTGGACGCGTCTCTGCTGGTATTCGTGGAAATTACCCTCAATCGCGGTGCCCCCGATGTGTTTGAACAGTTCAACAAGGCTGTTCAGGTGCTCGAGGAGATCCAGGAGTGCCATCTGGTCTCCGGCGATTTCGACTATCTGCTCAAGACCCGAGTCAGCGACATGTCGGCCTATCGCCGTCTGCTGGGGGAAACCCTGCTGCGTCTGCCCGGTGTCAACGACACTCGCACCTATGTGGTGATGGAAGAGGTCAAACAGAGTAGTCGTCTGGTGATCAGCACCCGTTGAGTCGGGTTATGCTGTGGCTTGCCAGCCTTGCGACAAGTCACGACATTCAGAAACGAGCGGCCGGTCCGCTCGTTTCTTCTTATCGAGTCGGTTGTGAATATGGCCGCCACGCCAGGCACTGGCTGACAACCGGTGGGCTTTTCAGGGATACTAGGCCCCCTTATCCCCCTGCATTACATGTTTTCAGAAAGGAGCCGGAGTTTGGCCGATAAAAAGCTGTTTACTCCTTTATCAGGTACACAACGGATCTTCGAAGCCGTCTTGATCGCCATCACTCTGATGGCTGCCTATCTCTTGCTTGCCCTGTTGTCCTACCACCCCGCCGATCCCGGTTGGTCCCAGACCTCCTGGCAAGGGGAGGTGAAAAACCTCGCCGGCAGCGCGGGGGCCTGGCTCGCCGACATCACCATGTTTACCTTCGGGGCGTTTTCCTATCTGGTTCCTCCCTTGGTCGTGCTGCTGGGCTGGAGCCTGTTCTGGCGTCCAAGCCGGCTGCTCGATGTGGATTACCTCACCCTGTCGGTGCGCATCGTCGGTTTCGTGCTGACCGTGCTCGGCATGTCCGCCATCGCCAGCATGAACTTCAATGATCTGCAGAATTTTTCCGCCGGCGGCCTGGTGGGGGACGTGATCTCCTCCGCCGTGGTGCCGCTATTTGGCGGGGTCGGTGCCAACCTGATGCTGCTCTGCTTCGTGGCCACCGGCATCACCCTGTTCACCGGCTGGTCCTGGCTGACCATCGTCGAGCGGATCGGCGCTGCCTGCACCGGTTCGGTCAGCGCCGTTTACCATTTTCCCACCACCCTCGGCCGCTGGCTGACCGGTGGCTGGCGCCAGCCTCGCGTTGAGGGGCCGGATCCCTTGCTGGAAGGGGGCGTGGGTGCCATCGAACTCGATGACGAGGAAGATGAACCGCACTCCAGCTGGACCCGTCGTCCCAAGGAGAAGGCCAGCGCCAAGAGCCAGAAGGCCAAGTCCGATGAGTGGCTGCCCGAGCTTGACGAGGATACCTTCCAGTTCGACCCGCAGTTTGACGATGAAGATGACGAGCCGGCCCCGGTGGCCAAGGCCAAGCGTGCCGCCACCAACGGCGCTCGTCGTCAGCCTGCCTTGGTCACGGCCGATGACGAGGACGATGATCTCGACCTGCCCTGGGCAGAAGGGGATGAAGAGGCGCCTGCGCCGGCGGCTCCCACGCCCGGCAAGCCCAAGCGCCGCCTGCAACCTGGGCTGCCCCCCTTGCCCAGCATCGAGCTGCTGGACCGTCCGCCCGCCAAGACCCAGATGATGAGCAAGGACGAGCTGGAGCGCATGGGCCGACTGGTGGAGGCGAAACTGGCCGACTACAACGTGCAGGCCAAGGTGGTGGGCGTCTATCCGGGCCCCGTCATCACCCGTTTCGAACTGGATCTGGCGCCTGGTATGAAGGCGAGCAAGATCACCAACCTCTCCCGCGATCTGGCCCGCTCTCTGTCGGCCAGCAGCGTGCGGGTGGTGGAAGTGATCCCGGGCAAGACGTTCGTCGGGATCGAGCTGCCCAACCGGGTGCGTCAGACCGTCTATCTGCGCGAGACCCTCGATTGCGACGCCTTCCGCGATAGCCGCAACCCGCTCACCATGGGGCTGGGTCAGGACATCGCCGGCGAACCCGTGGTGGTGAACCTCGCCAAGATGCCCCACCTGCTGGTGGCCGGTACCACCGGCTCCGGTAAGTCGGTGGGGGTGAACACCATGATCATCTCCATGCTCTACAAGTCGACGCCGGACGATCTGCGCTTCATCATGATCGACCCCAAGATGCTGGAGCTGTCGGTCTACGAGGGGATCCCCCATCTGCTGACCGAGGTGGTGACCGACATGAAGGACGCCGCCAACGCCCTGCGCTGGTGCGTGGGCGAGATGGAGCGTCGCTACAAGCTGATGTCGGCGGTCGGGGTGCGCAACCTCAAGGGCTACAACGACAAGGTGCTGGCGGCCATCGAGGAGGGCGAACCCCTGCTGGATCCGCTGTGGCGGCCGGGCGACTCCATGGACCAGATGCCGCCTGAGCTGGAAAAACTGCCCCATATAGTCGTGGTGGTGGACGAGTTTGCCGACATGATGATGATCGTCGGCAAGAAGGTGGAGGAGCTGATCGCCCGTATCGCCCAGAAGGCGCGGGCGGCCGGTATTCACCTGATCCTCGCGACCCAGCGTCCGTCGGTGGATGTCATTACCGGTCTCATCAAGGCCAACATCCCGACCCGTATCTCGTTCCAGGTGTCGAGCAAGATCGACTCCCGTACCATCATCGATCAGGGCGGTGCCGAATCCCTGCTCGGCATGGGCGACATGCTCTACATGCCGGCCGGTACCTCCAACCCGACCCGGGTGCACGGCGCCTTTGTCGACGACCACGAGGTGCACAAGGTGGTGGCGGACTGGAAACTGCGCGGCGAGCCGAACTACATCGAGGAGATCCTCTCCGGTGAATCCGGCGGCGAGGGCGGCAGCGGCGAATACGGTGGTGGTGACGACGAAGAGCTCGACCCCCTGTTCGACGAGGCGGTGGCCTTCGTGGTGGAGTCGCGCCGCGGCTCGACCTCCAGCGTGCAGCGCAAGTTCAAGATTGGTTACAACCGGGCGGCCCGTCTCATCGAGCAGATGGAAAACCAGGGCATCGTCAGCGCCCCGGGCGGCAATGGTCAGCGCGACGTGCTGGCCCCGCCACCGGTACGGGACTAAGCCTCACCCCTCTATCATCCTGGCCATGCCCCTGCGGCGTGGCCTTTTATCGAGATAGCCGTTATGAAAAGCGTGATGAAAAAACAACTGTTGATGGGCACTGTGCTGCTGGTTGCCAGCAGCCAGGTGTGGGCCGACGCGGCCAGCGATCTCAAGCAGAAGCTGGCGGGGGTGAGCCTCTTCTCCGCCAAGTTTGCCCAGACCGTCTATGACAGCAAGGGCAAGGAGCTGCAGCGCGCCGGTGGCGATCTGCTGGTGCAGCGCCCTAATCGCTTCAACTGGCACACCACCTCGCCGGACGAAAGCCTGATCGTGGCCGATGGCAAGGATGTCTGGGTCTATGATCCCTTCGTCGAGCAGGTGACCGCTCTCAAGATGAAGGATGCCGTGCTCAACACCCCCTTCGTGCTGATCGCTGGCAACGACAACAGCCTCTGGAAGAACTATGACGTGACCCAGGAAGGGGATGTCTATACCGTCACCAGTCGCAATCAGGACGAGCTGATCGCCTCCTTCCGCATCACCTTCGACAGGCAGAACAACATCAGCCGCTTCGACGTGAAAGAGGCCCAGGGCCAGTGGAGCGAGTTCACCCTGAGCAACTTCAATCGCAAGCCGGTGCTCAAGGGCAACGAATTTGTCTTCAAGATCCCCAAGGGGGTCGCGCTGGACGATCAGCGCTGATGAGCAGACGGTCGCTGGATTTCTGGTCGGCCCGTCTGCCAATGGCGACGGGCGTGACGCTGGGGGTCAATACCGATGAGTAACCTCTTGTTGGATGTCTCGTCGACCCGTTTTTCCATGGCGGTATGCGTGATACTGAACGGTCAATACAGATGAGCAACTTGTCGCTGGATTTCTCGTCGGACTTTCGTCCGTTGGCGGCCCGGATGCGGCCGCAAACCCTCGAGCAGTACATAGGTCAGCAACATATTCTGGGGCCTGACAAGCCCCTGCGCAAAGCGATCCTGGCCGGCCACTGCCACTCCATGATCCTGTGGGGGCCTCCCGGTACCGGCAAGACCACGCTGGCTGAACTGATGGCGCATTACTGCCAGGCCGAGGTCGAGCGGCTCTCGGCGGTCACCTCCGGCATCAAGGAGATCCGCGCCGCCATCGACAAGGCCAAGGAGAACAGCTGGCGCGGAGTGCGCACCATCCTGTTCGTGGACGAGGTGCACCGTTTCAACAAGAGCCAGCAGGATGTGTTCCTGCCTCACATAGAAGACGGCACCATCACCTTCATCGGTGCCACCACCGAAAACCCCTCGTTTGAACTCAACAACGCGCTGCTCTCCCGGGCCCGGGTCTATCTGCTCAAACGGCTGGAGGAGGAGGACATCCTCACCCTGATCGATCAGGCGATGCAGGATGCTCGCGGGCTCAATGATCCGGCGCTGACCTTCGCCCCCGGGGTGAAGGAGGCGCTGGCCAAGGCGGTGGATGGGGACGGGCGCAAGTCCCTCAACTACCTGGAGCTGCTGGCCGACATGGCCGAGCCCGATGGCAGCGGCCACAAGCTTATTGACAGTACCCTGCTGGCCGCCGTGGTGGGGGAGCACGTGGCGCGCTTCGACAAGGGGGGCGATCACTTCTACGACCTCATCTCGGCGGTGCACAAATCCATTCGCGGCTCGGCGCCGGATGCGGCGCTCTACTGGTATGCCCGCATGGTGAGCGCCGGTTGCGATCCACTCTATATTGCCCGCCGGCTGCTGGCGATTGCCTCCGAAGATGTGGGCAATGCCGACCCCCGTGCCATGCAGGTCGCCCTGTCGGCCTGGGACTGTTTCCACCGCATCGGACCGGCGGAAGGGGAGCGGGCCATCGCCCAGGCGATCGTCTACCTCGCCTGCGCGCCCAAGAGCAATGCGGTTTACACCGCCTGGAAGGCGGCGCTTCACGATGCCAAGAATCTGCCGGATTTCGAGGTGCCGCCGCACCTGCGCAACGCACCGACCAAGCTGATGAGCGAGCTGGGCTATGGCGCCGAGTACCGTTACGCCCACGACGAGCCCGGTGCCTATGCCGCCGGCGAGCAGTACTTCCCGCCCGAGCTGGCCGGCAAGCAGTACTATCAGCCCACCGATCGCGGCCTTGAGAAGCAGATTGGCCAGAAGCTCGACTATCTGCATCAACTGGATCGGCAGAGCCCGCGGCAACGGGACAAATAGTGGTGCGGCTGGCGGCTGGTAGCGAGCCTCTCCCGGGTCTGTCTTACCGGGTTGCGCGTTAATTGGTCAGCCGATTTGATCCAGGTCGTCATCCCCCGGAAAACAGGGCAAAACGGGCGCAATAGTCCCTGTTCGGGCGGGGGGGCGGTCTGATACACTGGCCCTCTGACCCCGCTTGTCTTGGCCTGGTGCCATCTTCTTGATTTCGAAAGCCTGCTCACCATAGGCCCGATTCTGAAAGACGACAGGGGTGCGCCAACCGATGTTAACTTCCGGATCTGTTTTCCAGCCCGTCATGATGACTCAGGCCCAGATCCCATTTTAAAAAAGTAGGTAAACCATGCTGGATCCCAAATATCTGCGCAGCGATATCGCCGAAGCTGCCGCTCGTCTGGCGACACGTGGCTACGTTCTGGACGTAGCGGCTGTCAATGCTCTGGAAGAGAAACGCAAGGATCTGCAGTCCCGTACCCAGGAGCTGCAGGCCGAGCGCAACGCCCGCTCCAAATCCATCGGTGAGGCTGCCCGTCGCGGCGAAGATGTTGCCCCGCTCAAGGCCGAGGTCACCAAGATCAACGAAGAGCTCGAGACCAGCAAGGTCGAGCTGGATGCCCTGCTGGCCGAGCTGAAGGTCATCGCAGACGCCATCCCCAACCTGCCGAGCGACACCACCCCGGTCGGTCGTGACGAGAACGACAACGTGGAAGTGCGCCGCTGGGGCACCCCGCGCGAGTTCAGCTTCCCGGTACGGGATCACATCGATCTGGGTGAAGCGGCCAAGGGCGTTGACTTCAAGAACGGCGTCAAGCTCTCCGGCTCCCGCTTCGTGGTGATGAAGGGCCAGATTGCCCGTCTGCACCGTGCCCTGGCCCAGTTCATGCTGGACCTGCACACCCTGCAGCACGGTTACACCGAGTGCTATGTGCCCTATCTGGTCAACCCGGACAGCCTGTACGGTACCGGCCAGCTGCCGAAGTTCTCCCAGGACCTGTTCAATACCGGCATCGATGGCGAAGGGGAAGAAGAGGGCAAGGTACGCAAGTTCTCCCTGATCCCGACCTCCGAAGTGCCGCTCACCAACATGGCCCGCGACGAGATCTTCGACGAGCAGGAACTGCCGATCAAGATGACCGCCCACAGCCCCTGCTTCCGTTCCGAAGCCGGCTCCTACGGTCGTGACACCCGTGGCCTCATCCGCATGCACCAGTTTGACAAGGTCGAGATGGTCCAGCTGGTGCACCCGGAGAAATCCTGGGAAGCGCTGGAAGAGATGGCGGGCCATGCCGAGAAGGTGCTGCAGCTGCTGGAGCTGCCGTATCGTGTGATGGCGCTCTGTACCGGTGACATGGGCTTCTGCGCCGCCAAGACCTACGATCTGGAAGTGTGGCTGCCGGCCCAGAATACCTACCGCGAGATCTCCTCCGTCTCCAACTGCACCGACTTCCAGGCACGCCGCATGCAGGCTCGCGTGCGCATCGATGGCAAGCCGCAGCTGCTGCACACCCTGAATGGCTCCGGTCTGGCGGTGGGTCGCACCCTGGTGGCGGTGATCGAGAACTACCAGCAGGAAGACGGCCGCATCGCCATCCCGGCGGCGCTGCAATCCTACATGGGCGGCCTGACCCACATCGGGTAAGCGCTCATTGCAGACGACAACGCCATGGCATGCCATGGCGTTGTGCATTCTGGCGTCGGTCAACCGTTTCAATGGCCGTGAATGCGCTGGTTCGCCACCTGTTTGAACCGTTAACACATTTTTATCAAGCATTGCGCAATCGTTTTTGTTAGACTGCGCCGCAATTTCGCAGGACATCTTTTTCTATGGTCTGGATTGATTACGCCATCATCGGCATCGTCGGTTTCTCTGCTCTCATCAGCCTGGTGCGCGGCTTCGTCAAGGAGGCCATGTCCCTTGTCACCTGGTTCGTCGCCTTCTTCATCGCCAGCCATTTCTATTCGGATCTCGCCATCTACTTCACCTCGTTCAGCGACCCGCTGGTGCGCAACGGCCTGGCCATCGCCGCCCTGTTCGTGGCGACCCTGATCCTTGGCAGCGTGGTGAACTACGTGGTGGGGCTGCTGGTGGACAAGACGGGGCTGTCCGGCACCGATCGGGTGCTCGGCATCTGTTTTGGCGCTATTCGCGGGGTACTGATCGTCAGTGCCCTGCTTTTTTTCATGGATACCTTCACCAACCTCTCCCAGAGCGACTGGTGGACGGCGTCCAAGCTGGTGCCCGAGTTCAAGCCGGTCATCCAGTGGTTTTTCGGGTTCATGCTGAACTCATCGAGTTTTCTTAAACAGGTATAGTGACTTCGAGGTAGCAAAGACATGTGTGGTATTGTCGGTATAGTTGGCACCACCCCCGTCAATCAGGCCCTCTACGACGCCTTGACGGTGTTGCAGCACAGGGGACAGGATGCCGCCGGGATCGTGACCATTGACAGTGGAAACTTCCGGCAACGCAAGGCCAACGGCCTGGTGAAGGACGTGTTTGAAGTGCGTCACATGCAGCGCTTGAAAGGGCATATCGGCATAGGACATGTCAGATATCCCACCGCAGGCAGCTCCAGTGCCGCTGAAGCCCAACCTTTTTACGTGAACTCCCCCTACGGCATGGTGCTGGCCCACAACGGCAACCTCACCAACGCCAAGGAGCTCAAGGAGCAGCAGTTCAAGGTGGCCCGTCGCCACATCAACACCACCTCGGACTCCGAGGTGCTGCTGAACGTGCTGGCGCACGAGCTGGATCTCTGCGACAAGATGGCGCTGTGCCCGGAAGACATCTTCTCGGCGGTGCGCAAGGTGCACCAGCAGATCCGCGGTGCCTATGCCGTGGTCTCCCTGGTGATCGGCCACGGTCTCATCGGTTTTCGCGATCCCAACGGCATTCGCCCGCTGATCCTGGGTCGCCGGGTCGACGAGCAGGGGCAGGTGGAGTACATGCTTGCCTCCGAGAGCGTGGCGCTTGACGCCATCGGTTTCGAGACGGTGCGCGACGTCGCGCCGGGGGAGGCCATCTACATCACCGAGCAGGGCCAGCTCTTCTCCGAGCAGTGTGCGGAGAACCCGCAGATGAGCTCCTGCATCTTCGAATATGTCTACTTCGCTCGCCCTGATTCGTGCATCGACAAGGTGTCGGTCTATGCCGCCCGCCTCAACATGGGTCGCAAGCTGGGTCAGAAGATTGCCCGCGAGTGGGAAGATCTCGACGTGGACGTGGTCATCCCCATCCCCGAGACCTCCTGCGACGTGGCGCTGGAGATCGCCCACACCCTGGACTTGCCGTACCGGCAGGGCTTCGTGAAGAACCGCTACATCGGCCGTACCTTCATCATGCCGGGTCAGACCCAGCGCAAGAAGTCGGTGCGCCGCAAGCTCAATGCCATCAGTTCCGAGTTCAAGGGCAAGAAGGTGTTGCTGGTGGACGACAGCATAGTGCGCGGTACCACTTCCGAGCAGATCATCCAGATGGCCCGTGAAGCGGGGGCCGCCAAGGTCTACTTCGCCTCGGCGGCGCCGGAAATTCGCTTCCCCAACGTCTATGGCATCGACATGCCCACCGCCAACGAGCTCATTGCCCACGGCCGGGAAGTGGAAGAGGTGTGCAAGCTGATTGGCGCCGACGGCCTCATCTTCCAGGATCTGGAAGATCTGGAAGCGGCGGTGCGGGAGATCAACCCCGAGCTGCGCCACTTCGAGACCTCGGTGTTCAACGGTCACTACGTCACCTCCGACGTGGACCAATCCTACCTCGACCACCTCAACGCCATGCGCAGCGATGACAACAAGGCGGTGCGCGAGTGGCAGGAAGGCACCAGCAACCTGGAAATTTTTAACGAAGGCAGTTAAACGTTTTCCACGCTGGGGTGTTGCAACGAGATGGGGGCCTTGGCCCCCATTGTTGTTTCCGCTCGCCGAAAAGGGCCCGCATCTGCTTGAAAAAGCAGCGTTTGTACCAGTAGCTATGGGCAGTGGCGGCGGGATCCGCTAGCATGGGCCGCCGCCGTATCAACCCGAACAGACGAGAATTCAGATGGATGACCTGCTAGCCCCTGTGCGCCAGTTTTTGCACTGCGAGACCCCGGATGCGTGGATCGAGATGGCGCGGGATCCCGCCTGGTTGCCGACCCTGCTCATCGATCACGCCAACTGCGAAAACAAGGCCGCGCTCACCGCCCACAGCCTGGTGCGCCGCTACTGCCTGCCCAAGGGCAAGCGTCATTTGTTGCCCAAGCTGGAGTTCTATCGGGAGTTGGATGCGATTCCGGAAAAGGCCGAGATCCTGGGCAAGCGCAGCATGGGGGAGTCTGATCGCACCGTGTTCGAGGAGCTGTCCCGCAATCCGTTGCTGTTTCCCATGGTGCGGCTCATCCAGGAGGAGCTGCATCACTTCGAGCAGGTGTTGGAGATCATGCAGGCCCGCGACATTCCCTACGGCCCGGTGACCGCCTCCCGTTATGCCCGCAACCTGATGCAGCATGTGCGCACCCACGAGCCCGCCACCATCGTCGACAAGCTGATCATCGGCGCCTATATCGAGGCGCGCTCCTGCGAGCGGTTTGCCAAGCTGGCGCCCCATCTGGACGAGGAGCTGGGGCGTTTCTACGTCTCCTTGCTGCGCTCCGAGGCGCGCCACTACCAGGACTATCTGGCACTGGCAGAGCAATATGCGGGGGAGGACATCAGTGAACGGGTGGCCTTCTTCGGCCAGGTGGAGGCGGAGCTGATCCGCTCGCCGGATCCGCAGTTCCGGTTCCATAGCGGTCTTCCTGTCAGATCTGACGGTTGTTGACGGGCAGGGCGCTGCCTACCATTGCAGCGTTCCTACTACGAGCGACGCATTCATTTTTGAGCGCAATTCCCGGCCCCTGAGCCGGGATTTTTTTGTCTCTTTTTCAGGCGCGACGACGGTGGGCAAGGGCCAGTGTCGCGCCGCCGGGCGAGGATCAGCGGCGGTATTCGTTGTTGTAGTTCTGGATTAGGCGCCGGGTCACCTCATGCTGGGGATCGGCGAACACCTTGAGGGTCTTGCCGCGCTCCACTACCCGCCCTTCGTGCATCACCAGCACCTCGTCGCTGATGTGGCTCACCACCCCCAGATCGTTGGCCACCAGCACATAGCTCAGCCCCATGGTCTCCTGCATCTCCAGCAGCAGGTTGATGATCTGCGAGCGTACCGAGATATCCAGGGTGGAGAGCGCCTCGTCGGCCACCACGATCTTGGGGTTGAGGATCAGCGCCCGTGCCAGCGCCACCCGCTGCTGCTGACCGGCGGAGAGCATCTGCGGATAGAAGAGGGCGTGGTCCGCCAGCATGCCTACCATGCGCAGGGTCTGCACCACCTTGTCGCGGCGCTCCTCCTCGGTCATCTCGGTGTTGAGGCGCAGCGGCGTCTCCAGGATCTGGCCGACCCGGATCTTGCGGTTGAGGGAGGAGTTGGGGTCCTGGAAGATCATCCGCAGCAGCTTGCAGCGGGTCTGATAGTCACCGTGGATCATCGGCTGCCCCTCGATGGCGATCTCGCCACCGCTCGGCTCTATCATGCCCGCCAGAATGCGGGCCAGGGTGCTCTTGCCGGAGCCGGCCTCGCCGACGATGGCCAGGGTCTGGCCCACCTCGAGATCAAAGGAGAGCGGCTTGATGGCTTCCACCGCCCGGCGTCGAAACAGGCCGGTGCGGTTCTGATAGGTCTTGCACAGGCCCCTGACCTGCAACAGGGAGGGTTCGATCACTGTCCTGGCTCCTTGGTGAGAGGGCATGCTGCCACGCTCTGATACGGGATTGAATTCACTTTTTGGGCTCTTCCATGTTCAACGGGAAGTGGCAGCTGAACTGGTGCCCCTTGATCTTGCTCATCAGCGGGGTCTGCACGCACTGCTTCTGGGCATAGGGGCAGCGGGGGCCGAGCCGGCAACCGATGGGCAGGTGCTGCAGGGGCGGAATGACGCCGGGCAGGGTTTCCAGGCGCGACTTGTGGCGCACCAGCTTGTCAAAGTCGGGGATCGACTTGAGCAGCGCATCGGTATAGGGGTGGTGCGGCGTCTCCAGGATCTGCTCCCGGGTGCCCACCTCCACCATCTGGCCGCAATACATCACGTTGATGGTGTCGGTCAGGTTGGCGATGGCGGCGATGTCGTTGCTGATGATGAGAATGGTGGTGTTGCCCAGCTTGTTCATCTTGTCCAGCAGCCGCAGGATCTGCGAATGGGTGGTGGACTCCATGGCGCTGGTGGGCTCGTCCGCCACCAGCAGGCGCGGCTGGTTGGCAATCGCCATGGCGATCATCACCTTCTGGCACATGCCGTCCGACAGCTCGTGAGGGTAGGCCCGCATCACCTTGCGGTGATCCTTGACGCCGACCCGGTGCAGCAAGGCGATGGCCTTCTTCTTGCGCCACTGGAAGCGCTGCCAGAACTGCCCTTCGAAGGAGTCGGTCGGGATCGCCTCTTCCAGCTGGGTGCCGATCTCCTCGGAAGGGTCGAGACAGCTGATGGGGTCCTGGAAGATCATGGCGATCTCGCGGCCCATGATGCGGCGCCGCTCGCGGGGCGCCATGGTCAGCAAGTCCATGTCGTTGAAGCGCATCCGGTCGGCGCGCACCGTCCAGTTGTCCTTCTGGATGCCGACGATCACCTTGGCCACCAGGCTCTTGCCGGAGCCGGATTCGCCCACCAGGCCGCGGATCTCCCCCTCGGCCAGGGTCAGGCTCACCTTGTCTACCGCCTTGACCTTGCCCTGGGGGGTGTCGATCTCGATGGTGAGGTTGCGTATGTCGAGCAGAGGCATTAGTCGTTCCCCTCTTTGAGTGCTTCGCGAATGCCTTCGCCCACCAGCGATGGGTTGACCTGCACGCCGTACAGGAATTGGCGGGGGACAAGGGTGAGCATGCCTATCTTGGGCACAGAGCATTGCATCAGTCATTCCCTTCTTTGAGCGCTTCGCGAATACCTTCACCTACCAGGTTGGTGACCAGCACGCTGAACAGGATGGCCATGCCCGGCAGGGTCACGGTCCAGGGGGCGAGATAGATGAGATCGCTCGAGTCGGCCAGCATGGCGCCCCATTCCGGTTGCGGTGACTGAGCGCCGAGGCCGAGAAAGCCCACCGCCGAGATGTCGAGGATGGCTGCCGACAGGGTGCGGGTGGTCTGGGCCACCAGGGTCTCGACGATGTTCGGCAAAATGGCCAGCCGCATGATGCGCAAGGGGGGAGAGCCGTCGAGCCGGCTGGCGATGATGTACTCCTTCTGCATCTCGGTGTGGACCGCGTTGTAGGTGGCCCGGATGAAGGGAGGGATCAGCGCCAGGGTGATGGCGATCAGGGTGTTGAACAGACCCGGCCCCAGGATGGCCACCATGATGATGGCCAGCAGCAGGGAGGGGATGGAGAGCAGGGTATCGAGCAGGTGGTGCAGCACGCTCGACTTGAGCCCCTTGCTCATGCCGCCGAGGATGCCGATGGCGGTACCCGCCACCATGGCGATCACTACCACCAGCAGGGCGTTGCCAAAGGTGAACCTGGCGCCCACCACCAGCCGGGAGAGGATGTCGCGGCCCAGATCGTCGGTACCGAGGAAATAATCGATGTTGCCGCTGTTGGCCCAGGAGGGGGCCAGCAGCAAGCGGGCGCTGTGCTGCTCGTCGATGCCGTAGGGCACCACCAGCGGGCCGAACAGGGTGATGAGCAGCAGGATCACGAAGCACCAGAGCCCTGCCATCGCCAGCGGATTGCGGCGATAGGAGGCCCAGGTCTGCTCCAGCGGCGAGAGGATCTTGAGCTCGGGGTAGAGGCTAGTCTTGTCTTGCATAGGATTCCTGGCTCCGGGTCATGCCATGAACACGTTCAGTCTTGTTTTGCATAGAGTTCTTTGCGCCGCGCCGGGTAGATGATGGTGGTGAGCAGCTCGGTGCTGACGCTGATGAAGATGACGAAGCTGGCCACCACCAGGGTGGCACCGCGGATGGCTGCGTAGTCCTGCAGGGCGATGCTGTTGATGAGCCAGCGGCCGATGCCGTGCCACTCGAACACCACCTCGGTGATCATGGCGGAGGTGAGCACGCTGCCCAGTTGCAGGCCCAGCAGCGGCAGCACCGGCGGCAGGGCGTTCTTGAGGCCGTGACGCCAGACGATCTGGCGACGGGAGAGGCCGCGGCTGGCCGCCGCCTTGATGTAGTTCTGCTTCATCACGTCGATGAGGGAGCTGCGCACGTGGCGGATCACCTCGGTGGTGGGCACCACCGCCAGCACCAGCGAGGGCAGGATCAGGTGGCGCAGAGCGTCGTGCAGGGCGGCCTGGCGCCAGGGTTCGTGGCTCATCAGCACGTCGATGAGGGCGATGCCGGTGATGGAGGGCACGTCATAGAGCAGGCTGATCTGGCCGGAGGCGGGCAGCCAGCCCAGATCCAGCGAGAAGAACATCACCACCAGCAGCGCCAGCCAGAACACCGGCACCGCGTAGCCGATGAGGCCGGCGGTCATGATGGTGAGATCGAGCGGCTTGCCCTGGGAAAGGGCCGCCAGGGTGCCGAGCGTAATGCCCACCAGCAGCGAGATGGCGAAGGCCGCCACGCAGAGGATCAGGGTGGCGGGGAAGTAGTGACGGATCTCGTCCAGCACCGGCAGGCCGGAGACGCTGGAGAGCCCCAGATCCCCGTCCAGAATGCGGCGCAGGAAGTCGGGGTAGCCGCTCCAGAAGCTGGCCTGCTGGCCGATGAGGCGCACGTCCAGCAGGTAGGCGACGAAGGTCAGCGCCAGCAGGGTGATGAGCAGCAGATTGATGCGACGCAGGATATAGAGAAACATGCTTACTCCCGATAGGCCTGGTTGAAGACGGTGCCGCCAAAGGGCATCAGGGAGAGCCCCTCGATGTCGCTGCGGCTGACCTGGGTGCGCAGGGCATGGGCCAGCGGAATGAGCGGCATCTGCTCGTTGAGCAGGGTCTGGGCGTAGTAGTAGTTGCGCAGCCTGAATGCCAGCTGGGGCGTGGTCACCGCATCGTCCAGCAGCTGATCAAACGCCGGGCTGCACCAGCGGCTGTAGTTGTTGCCGCGCTCGACGGCGGCGCAGCTCAGCAGCTGGCGAAAGAAGTTGTCCGGATCGGCGTTGTCGGCAATCCAGCCGCTGAGCAGGCTGTCGTACTGGCCCTGGGCGAGGCGGGCCTCGATGACCGGCCACTCCTGCTGCACGATTTTGAGCTTGATGCCGACCTTGGCCAGATCGCTTCGCATCAGCTGGGCGGTTTTGAGGGCATCCGGGTTGTAGGCGCGCGAGCCCGGCTGCACCAGCACCTGCATCTCGAACCCTTGCTCCAGTCCCGCCTCCTTGAGCAGCTGACGCGCCCGCTTGAGATCCGGCTGGCGCATCGGCAGGGAGGGGTTGTAGCCCCAGGAGAGCGGCGGCAGCAGGCTGTTGGCGGGCTGGCCCGTCTCGAAATAGACCGCCTGCAGCAGGTTGTCGATGTTGATGGCGCTGGCGATGGCCTGGCGCACCTGCACCTTGTTGAACGGTGCCTTGCGGGTATTGAGGGCGAGGAAGGCGACGTTCATGCCGGACTGCACCGTCAGGCTGAGGTCGGGATCCTGGTCGATCACCGACAGCTGGCTGGCGGAGGGGGTACTCATCACGTCGCACTCGCCGGTCAGCAGCTTGGCCAGCCGCTTGGACGATTTGGGGGTGATGTCGTAGATGAGCTGCTCAATCTTGGCCTCGCCGCCCCAGTAACCGGGGTGGCGCAGGTAGCGCACGTATTCGTTGTGGCGATACTCCTTGAAGCTGAACGGCCCGGTGCCCACCGGGCGGCTGTCGATGAGCCCAGGGGTGCCGGCCTTTTGCAGCTGCCCGGCATACTCGGCGGAGAGCACGATGGCGTAGTCGCTGGCCAGGGTGGCGAGGAAGGAGGCATCCGGCCGGTTCAGCTCGAATACCACCTGATCCGTGCCCTTCTTGTAGACCCGCTTGATCAGCTGATCCAGCCCCAGGCTGTAGAAGTAGGGGTATTCGCCGCCGGAGACGTCGTGATAGGGGTGCTGCTTGTTGAGCAGCCGCTGCCAGGTGAACACCACGTCGTCGGCGTTGAGGGGGCGAGAGGGGTTGAACCAGGGCGTGTGGTGAAAGGTGACTCCCTTGCGCAAGGTCAGGGTATAGAAGAGGCCGTCTTCGCTGGTGCTCCAGCGGGTGGCGAGCCCTCCCTCCAGCGCCAAGGTGTTGGGGTTCACCTCCAGCAGACGGTCGTAGAGCGGGCGCGAGCTGGCATCCAGGGTCACCCCGGAATTGGAGACCTGGGGATTGAAGGTCTGGGGCGAGCCTTCGGCACAATAGATGAGTCCCGTCCTGGACGCGTCGTCTTGTTTCTGACAACCGGTGAGCAGCACCAGCACTCCAAGCAGCAAGGGTTTGAGCATTCTCATTGTCGAACCATGTTTTTATACGAAGTTGCCGGCGACGGGGCCGGCAAGGGGTGGGTGCCGCTCTGGGGCAGGCTGCCCGGGTGATTAATCCGCATCGTTGTCACTGTCCAGCAGCTGGTATTTGCGCAGCATGCCGCGGAACTGGTGATAGCTCAGGGCCAGCAGTTGGGCGGCTTTGCGCTGATTATACTGGGATTGCTGCAGCGCTTGCTTGAGTAAATTAATCTCGTAGCCCGCCACCGCCTGTTTGAGATCCAGCGGCAAGGCGGGGGAGTCCGGTGTCATCGTCGGCGTCTGCTCCAGCTGGAGGGGGGCCGCGACCGCCGCCTGGGCCCGGGGGCGCCAGGGGGAATCGAACGGGTTGAGCACCAGTTCGGCCAGCGGCAACTGGGGGTTGCCCTGGCGGTAGATGCTGCGCTCCACCACGTTTTTCAGCTCCCGCACGTTGCCGGGCCAGGGGTAATCCAGCAGCAACTGGGTCGCCTTGCGCGAGAAACCGGCAAACAGCGGATAGCCGAGCTCCCGGGTCATGCCGTGGGCGAAGTGCTCCGCCAGCATCAGAATATCTTCGCGCCGCTCCCGCAGCGGGGGCAGGGTGATGACGTCGAAGGCGAGCCGGTCGAGCAGGTCGTGGCGAAACTGCCCCTTGTCGGCCAGCGCCGGCAGATCCTCGTTGGTGGCGCACACCAGTCGCACATCCACCTTGAGGGGCTTGGCGCCGCCCACCCGCTCGAACTCGCCGTACTCGATGACCCGCAGCAGTTTTTCCTGCACCCGCGCGCTGGTGGTGGCCAGCTCGTCAAGGAAGAGGGTGCCGCCGTCGGCCCGCTCGAAGCGGCCCTGGTGGCGTTTGGCTGCGCCGGTGAAAGAGCCCGCCTCGTGGCCGAACAGCTCGGTCTCCAGCAGACTCTCGCTCAAGGTGGCGCAGTTGACGGTGACAAAGCTTTGATCCCAGCGCGCCGAGAGATAATGTAGGCGGTGGGCGATGAGCTCCTTGCCGGTCCCCCGTTCGCCGATGATCAGCACGGGCTTGCGCAGCGGCGCCAGGCGGGAGGCCTGCTCAATGATCTCGAGAAATGCGTTGGATTCCCCCAACAGGCTTTCCGTGGCCGTGGTCATAGTCATCCCCGTGAATCGTTGAAAGCTGGTCAATCTTACCAAAAGTTGGTGATTCTAATCATTACTTGTGTGGTGCATCTTGAAAGTCGACTTATCTGCCCCATATAAATCAACAAGTTAAATTCTGTTCCAGATTGGCACACAAGTTGCCATTGTCAATGGAGAAACAACGTATGCCAACCACAGGAGTACAATCATGAGTATTTTTTCCCGCCTGGCCGACATCATCAATTCCAACCTGACGGCCCTGCTCGACAAGGCAGAAGATCCCCAGAAGATGGTGCGCCTGATCATCCAGGAGATGGAAGACGAGCTGGTGAAGGAGCGCTCCAATCTGGCCCGCTTCCTCGCCAACCAGAAAGAGATTGGCCGCCAGGTCAGCCGCCATCAGGAGCGGGTCGCCGAGTGGCAGGGCAAGGCCGAGCTGGCCCTGAGCAAGGGACGGGAAGACTTGGCCCGCGCGGCGCTTATCGAGAAGAAGAAGCAGGCCGAGCTGGCCGACGGCCTCGAGCGCGAGCAGCAGGCGGTGGACAGCGGCATCGCCAAGCTGGGGGAGGAGATCCGTCAGCTGGAAGCCAAGCTGGAAGACGCCCGAGCCCGCCAGAAGGCGATGGCCATTCGCAGCGAAGCGGCCAGCAGCCGTCTCAACGTGCAGAGCCAGGTCGCCCGTGGCGACAGCCAGGCGGTGGTGAGCAAGTTCGAGCGCATGGAGCGCCGCATCGACGAGATGGAGGCCCGCGCCGATCTGGGACAGTCCGACAAGGCGCTGGCCCAGCAGTTTGCCGAACTGGAAGCGGACGATCAGATCAGCAAAGAGCTCGAGGCCATGCGCCAGAAGCTGGGTCAAGGCGATACCACGCCGAAACAGGGGGAGTAACAGATGGAAGATCTGCTGGGTGTATTGATGGTTCCCATGGTGGTCTTCATGGTGGTGGTGGCCCCCATCTGGCTGGTGCTGCACTACCGCGCCAAGGGACGCATTGGCGCCGGTCTTGCCGATGGCGAGCGTGAACAGCTGCAGGGGCTGCTGGTGCGTGCCGAGAAGATGCAGGAGCGGGTCGGTGCCCTGGAGTCGATTCTGGATGCGGAAGTCCCGGGCTGGAGGAACAAGGTATGACGCAGTGGAGCAAAGAGGGGCGCAACCTCTATCGTGACCCCCAGCGCGGCAAGATAGCCGGGGTCTGCGCCGGTCTGGCAGAGTACTTCGGGGTGGAGACCTGGATCGTGCGGCTGTTGGCCATCAGCGGCCTCATCTTCGCCGGTTTCATCACCTTCACCGCCTACGTGGCCGCCTGGTTTCTGCTCGACAAGCGGCCGGTCACTCTCTATGAAAACGAAGAGGGGGAGTTTGCCGAGGTGCGGATGAAGGCGCGCAGCTGGCAGGCTGGTGTCACCCCTCATCAGGCGCTGGGCCGCATCGCACAGGAGCTAGATACCCTGGAGCCGAGATTGCAGCGCATCGAGAAGCTGGTGACCTCCAAGGAGTTCACCCTGCAGCGGGAGTTCAGCAAGCTGTGACCTCTGGCCCGGGTCTCGCCGATTGAGCGAGGCCCCTCTCTTGAACGGGATCCCAAGACCCGACATGGCTGGCACACCTGAAACCGACGATCGAATTGAGGGATTGAACAAGCCTTGATACGCAACACACTGGAACAAAAGTGGTCGCTCTTGCAGCACAGGGCCACAGACGTGGTGAACCGGGTACGGGATCGCCACCTGCGGCTGGCGGTGACCGGCCTCTCCCGCAGCGGCAAGACCGCCTTTATCACGGCGCTGGTCAACCAGCTGGAACACGCGGCCATCGATGGCCGTTTGCCGTTGTGGGATGCCCTGCGTCAGGGGCGCATTCTCGGCGCCCGCCGGGTGCCACAGCAAAACGCCCATATTCCCACCTTTGCCTACGAGCGCGGCCTCGACGCCCTGTTTGGCGAGCCGCCCGCCTGGCCCGAGCCGACCCGCGGGGTGGCCGAGGTACGCCTCGAAATTCGCTATCGCACCCGCCATCCCTTGCGCAAGCATCTGGGGGAGATCTCCACCCTCTATGTGGATCTGGTGGATTACCCGGGGGAGTGGCTGCTGGACTTGCCGCTCTTGGAACTCAGTTACGAGCAGTGGAGCGAGCAGGTGCGCGACCAGTTGCGCCGCCCCGAGCTGCAGGCCCTTGCCGCTGGCTGGCTGGCGCCGGAGTGGCAGGCTGTGCAGCCTTTTGAAGAGCGACCGGTCGCACAGCTTGCCGAGCGCTACACCGACTACCTGCACGCCTGCAAGCGGGAGCTGGGGCTGCACCTCATCCAGCCCGGTCGCTTTGTGCTGCCGGGGGAGTATGCCGGCGCCCCCCTGCTGCAGTTCGTGCCCTGGGTGTGGGAGCCGCCAGTTGGCGAGCCCGCCGATGGCACCCTCTACGCCACCCTCAAGCAGCGCTTCGAGCAGTACAAGCAACACCTGGTACAGGGTTTTTATGAGCAGCACTTTGCGGGTTTCGATCGCCAGATCGTGCTGGTGGATTGCCTGCAGCCCCTCAACGCCGGGGCGGCCAGCTTTGGCGACATGCAGCAGGCCATCGCCCGCATCATGGAGAGCTTTGCCTACGGCAAGAGCAACTGGTGGCGGCGGCTCTTCTCGCCGCGCATCGACAAGCTGCTGTTCGTGGCGAGCAAGGCCGATCACGTCACCCCAGAGCAGCACGGCCCCATGGTCTCCCTGCTCCAGCATCTGGTGCGCAGCGGTCGGGGTCAGGCGCGCTTTGAGGGGATCACCACAGAGTGTCTGGCGCTCGCCGCCATCAAGGCGACCGAGGTGGGCAAGGGGGTGGCCAATGGCCGTGAGTTTCCCGCCATCCGTGGCACCAGCCTCGCCGGCGAGCCGTTATTGCTGTTTCCGGGGGAGGTGCCGCCTCATATTCCACCGGCCCAGTGGTGGAACAATCAGGGCTTTGATTTCCAGGCGTTTCGCCCCCTGCCCATGAGTGCCCATCAGGCGCTGCCTCATATCCGGCTCGACGCTGCGCTGGAGTTTCTGCTCGGGGATCACCTCGAATAACCCAGGCTGTGCGGCAATGTAGGTAGCAAGGCATGGCTGCACGGCCGCGTGGAGGAGCAAGCAAAAAGATGAACGATCAGAGAAAACCGACGGTGGCCGAACCGCCTCCGCTGCAGGGCAAGGTGATCCTGGAGCCCGCCTTGACTGTGGCCAGCGACGAGCGACAGCCTGCACCCGCCCAGCGGCTGGAAGAGGCGAGTTTCGAGTGCCTCGACGAGCTGGAGGCATTCACCGAGGTGGAGCCCGCTCTCACCATCAAGCCGCGCCGGCGGCACCGGCTGCTTGGCTGGGGACTGGGGGCGGTTGGCCTGTTGTCACTGGGCCAGTATGGCGCCTTTCTCTACGACCAGTTGCTCACCACCCCGCTCTGGGGCAGCGCCTGGTTGCTGGCCTCCGGTCTGGTGGCCGTAGGCACGGCAGGTGTGGCGGGGCGTGAGTGGCTGCGGCTGCGCACCCTCAAGCGGCGCCAGGATGTGCGCTCCCGTGCCGACGATCTGCTGGCCCGTCAGGGCGTCGGGCAGGGGCAGGCTTTTTGCGAGGCGCTCGCCGAGAAGAGTGGCGACAAGGGGCGGGAGGGGTATCGCAATTGGCTGTCACAGCTCGACGAGAGTCACAGCGATCGGGAAGTGCTGACCCTCTACAGTCAGCTGGTGCTGACCGAGCGGGACAAGCTGGCCCAGGCGCGGGTGGCCAAATGGTCGGGGGAGGCCGCCGTGCTGGTGGCCCTGAGCCCGCTCGCCACCGTCGACATGATGCTGATGTTGTGGCGCAACCTGCGGATGATCGAGGACATTGCCGACGTCTACGCCATCGAGCTCGGCTACTGGAGCCGCATTCGCCTCATTCGTCAGGTGTTTCGCAACATGCTCTACGCCGGCGCCACCGAGCTGGTGACCGAGGTGGGGATGGACTTGCTGGGGGCTGAGCTTACCGCCAAGCTCTCCGCCCGCGCTGCCCAAGGGGTAGGGGCCGGCCTGCTCACCGCTCGCCTCGGCCTGCGCACCATAGAGGCGTGTCGCCCGCTGCCCTGGTGCGCGGACGAGAAACCCAGGCTTGGTGAGCTGCGCAAGCGGCTGATCGGTCAGCTGGCGGGCTACCTCAACAAGGGGTAAACGGCAGGCCAGGGGTTCGATTGTGGTTGTCACAAATTATTTACAATTATCCGCCGCAGCCGACCCTTGGGTCGGCTGCTTTTTTGGGGGGCAAACCGTTACAGTGATCCCATCGCGCAATGGCGCCACACCGCCCGGATGGCGGGTCGCAACCCAGAGGATGGAGTCACCCATGGCAAGTCTCTACACCGCCCACCAGCCGGATGAAGCGGGCACGATCCACTACTCGGACGAGGAGCACGGCACCTGGCAGATCCTGATCGCACGCCAGCTGGCGGCGCTCGAGGGCAAGGCCTGTGACGAGTACCAGGCCGGGCTGGCGCGGCTCGACCTGCCCCGGGATCGGATCCCCCAGCTGGCCCAGATCAACGCCGTGCTGCAACCGGCCACCGGCTGGTCGGTAGCGGCGGTACCGGCGCTCATTTCCTTTGACCGCTTCTTTGCCCTGCTGGCCAACCGCCAGTTTCCGGTGGCCACCTTTATTCGCCGCCGGGACGAGCTCGATTATCTGCAGGAGCCCGACATCTTCCACGAGATCTTCGGCCACTGCGCCATGCTGACCAACCCCGCCTTCGCCCATTTCACCCATGTCTACGGCCAGCTTGGCCTGCGGGCCGGCAAGGAGGAGCGGGTCTTTCTGGCGCGGCTCTACTGGTTCACGGTGGAGTTTGGCCTGCTGGCCACGGCAGACGGGCTGCGCATCTATGGCGGCGGCATTCTCTCCTCCATCGGCGAAACCGCCTATGCTCTCGGCGGCCAACCCGTGCTGCAACCCTTTGATCCCATTGAAGTGCTGCGCACCCCGTATCGCATCGACATCATGCAGCCCACCTATTTCGTGCTGCCCGAGCTTGGCGAGCTCTATCGTCTGGCGGAGCAGGACATCATGGCCATGGTGGCCGAGGCGCGCCGTCTGGGGCTGCGTCCTCCCCGTTTTGCACCGGCCGGCGGCAAGCAGGCGAGCTGAGCCGCCCGCCGGTGTTTGATTACCCCCTTTTCATCGATACACAAGGAGAGTCCCATGTCCGAACTGGCCAGCCAGCAGTGTGAAGCGTGCCGCGCCGATGCCCCCAAGGTGAGCGAGCAGGAGCTGAGCGAACTGATGCGCCTCATCCCCGACTGGCAGCCGCTGGTGGTAAAAGGTGAGCTGCAACTGCGGCGCGAATTCACCTTTCGCAACTTCAAGGAGGCGCTCGCCTTCACCAATCGGCTGGGTGAACTGGCAGAGGCGGAGTTTCATCATCCGGCAATCCTGACCGAATGGGGGAAGGTGACCGTCAGCTGGTGGACCCACAAGATAGGTGGATTACACCGCAACGACTTCATCATGGCGGCGCGCACCGACCAGCTGCTCAAATAAACGTCTGTAGATGGCGCGGGCCTGCCCGGTGAAAACGGGGCGGGCCCGCATTTTTATGGGCTGGCGCTCGCACTGGCGGGATCGAGTCTGTATTATCCGGTCATTCATAGAGTTAGCTAGGAAGTGTGTCCCGAATGCGTCTTGAAGTCAGCTGTGAAGACCGCCTGGGCCTGACCCGGGAACTGCTCGACCGTCTGGTGGAGCACAACATCGATCTGCGCGGCATCGAAATCGATACCTCAGGCATCATCTATCTCAACTTTCCCGAGCTGGAGTTTCGTGATTTCCAGCACCTGATGCCGGAGATCCGCCGCATTCCCGGGGTCTATGACGTCAAGACCATCCCCTACATGCCCTCCGAGCGCGAGCACCACGAGATTGAGGCGCTGCTCAAGGCGCTGCCGGATCTGGTCTTCTCCCTCGATGCCAAGGGCAAGGTGACCCAGGCCAACCAATCCGCCCTCACCACCCTGGCCCTGCCGGTGGAGGAGGTGCGTGGCGCGGCGCTCGGCTCCCTGGTCAAGGGCTTCTCCTTCAGCCGCTGGCTGGAAGCGAGCGAGATCCGGCCGCAGACCTGCAAGCTCAGCATCAATGGCGAAGAGTATCTGGCGGATCTGATGCCGCTGTTCGTGGCCGAAGAGAAGGGCAGACAGGCCCTGGCCGGCGCCGTGGTGGTGCTCAAATCCGCTCGCCGGGTCGGCATGCACTTCAGCGCGCTGCACGCGGTGGAAGTGGGGGGCTTTGAGCACCTGCAGGCCGAGAGCCAGAAGATGAAACAGGTGCTGGCCCAGGCGAGCAAGCTGGCGATGCAGGATGCGCCGCTGCTCATCGTCGGCGAGACCGGTACCGGCAAGGAGCTGCTGGCCCGCGCCTGTCACGGTGCCAGCCTGCGCTCCAGCCACCCCTTCATGGCGCTGAACTGCGCGGCCATGCCGGACAACGTGGCCGAGAGCGAGCTGTTCGGTTACGCCCCCGGCGCCTTTGGCAACAACACCGAGGGCAAGCGCGGGGTGCTGGAGCTGGCGAGCGGCGGCACCCTGATGCTGGACGAGATCGGCGACATGTCCCCCCATCTGCAGACCAAGTTCCTGCGGGTGCTGCAAGATGGCGTGTTCCGCCGGGTTGGTGACGAGCAGGAGGTGAAGGTCAACGTGCGCTTCATCTGCACCACCCAGAAGCAGCTGCTGGATCTGGTGCACGAGGGCAAGTTCCGGGAAGACCTCTACTATCGCCTCAACGTGCTGAGTCTGGCGCTGCCGCCGCTGCGCGAGCGCAAGGCTGACATCATGGCGCTGGCCCAGCAATTCGTCTCGCGCTTTGCCAGCGAACTGCAGCGCCCGCGCCCGCGCTTTACCCGCAACATGGCCGAATACCTGACCGCCTACCGCTGGCCGGGCAACGTGCGCCAGCTGCGCAACTGCCTCTACCGCGCCATGACCTTGCTGGAAGGGGACGAGATCGGCCCTGAGCACGTGGATCTGCCGGTGGCGGCCGACGCCATGCCGCTCATCGACGAGTGGTTCGAAGGGGGACTGGACGAGGCGGTGAAGCGCTTCGAGAGCCGGCTGCTGGAGCGGCTCTACCCGGCATTCCCCTCCACCCGCCAGCTGGCCAAACGGCTTGGCGTGTCGCACACCGCCATCGCCAACAAGTTGCGGGAATACGGGATCAACAAGAAGTAACCCCATGAATGCACTTTATTGCAGGGCTCACGCACGGGTGGGCCCTCGTCATTATTGTGATGCCGGCCCGGTCAGCCCCTTGCTCTGTCGGCTGCGCCTTGTCATGCTGCTGACAAGTTCAATACTATTTCCATCCGGCTCACCCCTCGCGGGCAACCGCCCTTCATGGGTGCTGATGTGGGCTTAAGCGCAGGCACGATGCACTCTTTTTCACTGATCCGGATCCTGGCGTGGTTGGCGCCGCTGGTTTGCACGCTGGCCCTCTCCACCGAGCCGCCCCCCCTGACCTCGGCCGAGCTGCGAGCCGAGCAGGTGCGCCAGACCGTGCTCGACATTCTCAGCTACACCCGCTGGCCGACCGAGCCGAGCGAGCTGCGCCTGTGCGTGGCGGCGCCGACGGAGTACGCCACTGCGCTCTTCTCCATCAAGCAGCAGGCCAACGGCCGGCCGGTCACAGTCCATCGCTACGACGTCGATGACAAGGCGATCGGCCCCCAGTGTGACGTGCTCTATCTGGGGGTATTGTCCCCCGAGCGACGGCTGCCGCTGTTCGAGCGGCTGCGCGGCTACCCCATTCTCAGCATCAGCGAGCACAGCACCGAGTGCGTGGCCGACTCCGTCTTCTGCCTGCAGATCGGCAAGGAGCGGATCCGTTTTCGGGTCAATCTGGATGCCCTGGCCAGGAGCGGGGTGCGGGTACATCCCGCCGTGCTCAAGCTGGCCAAGGCCGATGAGGGGGGTTCATGATCGGCTTGTTCCGCCCCCCCAACCAGCGCCTCACCTTGCGACAGAGTCTGGGACGCACCCACCTGGTGACGTCCCTGACGGCGGTCTGCATGGCCGGTGTACTGCTGACCGGCATCGCCCTGCTGGCGCTGCGGCTCTATGCGGATCACAACCTGGAACTGGTGGCGCGGGCCATCAGTTACACCAGCGAAGCGGCCGTGGTGTTCCACGACGAAGAGGCGGCCCGCGAGGCGCTGCAGGCCATCACCACCCACGAAGATGTGGCGCGGGCCAGCATCTATCTGCCGAGCGGCCAGTTGCTGGCCAGCTGGAGCCGGGCCATGAGCACCCCCTGGTCCGGTCTTGAACAGTATCTGGCGCGGCTCATTCTGCCGGGGCCGGTGGATCAGCCCATGCTGCGGGGCGGGGTGGAGATCGCCCGCATTCATCTGGTGGGGCACGGCCAATACCTGCTGCTGTTCCTGTTGCAGACCCTGCTGGCGATGCTGCTCTGCCTGGTGCTCAGCACCCTGGGGGCGCTCTACGTGGCGCGCCGGATGCAAAACTCCCTCACGGCGCCCCTCAAGGATCTGGCCCAGGTAGCCCACAGCGTCAGCCGCCAGCGGATCCTCGCCATGCGGGTGCCCGAGGCCAACATCGCCGAGCTGCACGCGCTCGGCCAGGATTTCAACTCCCTGCTCGACGAACTGGAAGCCTGGCAGGCTCACCAGCGGCGGGAGAATGCCAGCCTGCTGCACCAGGCCACCCATGACGCCTTGACCGGCTTGCCCAATCGTGCTCTGTTTGAGGCTCGTCTGGATCAGGCAGTGACCACCGGCCGGCTGCATGATGAGCGCTTTGCACTGCTCTACCTCGATTGTGATCGCTTCAAGCAGATTAACGACACCCTGGGCCATGCCGCCGGGGATGACGTGCTGATCGCCCTGGCCAGACGGATACAACATCAGCTGCGGCCGATGGATCTGGTATGCCGTCTGGGGGGCGACGAGTTTGCCATCCTGCTGACCCCCTTGTCCCAGGTGGGCGAGGCGGAAGATGTGGTAACCCGCATCCAGCAGGCCATGGCAGACCCCGTGGTACTGGGGGATGGCAGCCAGCTGCTGGCTGCCGTCAGCATCGGGATCGCGCTGTATCCGGATCAGGGGCTGACCGCCGCCGATCTGCTGCAGCAGGCGGACCATGCCATGTACCAAGCCAAACGGCTGCGTCGGGAGCTTGCGCTCCATGACCAGCTGGAATTCGATGTCTCTGCTGAGGAAAAATAACAATGAAGATCCATGTCCTGATGAAAACCGGCTTGATCGGTCTGCTGTTGAGCGTGCTGGCGGGGTGCCAAAGCGCCCCCCACGGCCTGACCGCAGAGCAGATCGCCGTACTCAAGGAGCAAGGCTTTCGCCTGACCGACGAGGGTTGGACTCTGGACTTCTCCAACCGTGTGCTGTTTGCCAACAACGCTGGTGCCCTGACCCCCAAGACCCGTGTGGTGGTGGAAAAACTGGGCAAGACCCTGCAGGAGGTAGGCTTGAACCGGGCGCGGATCGATGGTCATACCGACTCCAACGGGGCGGCGGACTATAACGATCAGCTCTCGTACAAGCGGGCGCAGTCGGTGGCCGACGTGCTGGTCTCGGTGGGTATGCCGCAGGCCAACCTGGACATCCGGGGCCGTGGTGAACGCGATCCGATCGCCGACAACAAGACGGCTGCCGGTCGGGCCGAGAACCGCCGCGTGGCGATTGTCATCAGCAATGAATGACATGGTTGTGTAGATAAAAAAAGAGCGCCTGATGGCGCTCTTTTTTGTGGCTCACAGTTATTCCTGCTTGAGCTTTTCGCGGTCGTGGTGACTGCGCAGGCGGATGTTGATCATCTCCACCGTCAGCGAGAAGGCCATGGCGAAGTAGATGTAGCCCTTCGGAATGTGCAGATCCATCCCCTCGGCCATCAGCGCGAAACCGACCAGAGTGAGGAAGGAAAGGGCCAGCATCTTGATGGTGGGGTGGTTGTCGACGAAATCGCCGATGGCCTTGGCGGCGAACATCATGATGAAGACGGCGATCATGATGGCCAGCACCATGACCGGCACGTGATCCGCCATGCCCACGGCGGTGATGACCGAATCCAGGCTGAAGACGATGTCGAGAATGGCGATCTGGATCAGGGTGCTGATGAAGCCGGACGCGGCGGCGCTCACGCTCTCAGGCTCGGCGGCGCCCTCCAGGGTGGCGTGGATTTCGTGGGCACTCTTGCCGATGAGGAACAGACCCCCCAGCAGCAGGATGAGATCGCGGCCCGAGATGGCCTCGCCCAGCACGGTGAACAACGGCTCGGTGAGACGCATCACCCAGGCCAGGGAGAGCAGCAACAGGATGCGAGTACCCATGGCGAGACCCAGTCCCAGGATCCGCGCCTTCTGGCGCTGCGCCTCCGGCAGGCGGCCGACCAAGATGGAGATAAAGATGATGTTGTCGATGCCCAGTACGATCTCGAGCAGGGTCAGGGTGGCGAGCGCGACCCAGGCGGAGGGGTCTGCAATCCATTCCAGCATGATTGAACCTTGGTTGAACTTTGATTGAGGGTTGAAGCCGCGCATTCTAACAGGGGGTTATGGCTTGTCCCAGTGGCAGGAAAAGATAAAAATGGCGGCCATCCAACGGGAGGGACATATGTTTCGTTTAGGACTCATCATCAATCCGGTCGCCGGCATCGGCGGCGCGGTCGGACTCAAGGGCAGTGACGGCATGGTGGCCGAGGCGCTGGCCCGTGGCGCCGTCCCCAAGGCCCGCGAGCGGACCCGTCAGGCGCTGCTGCCACTGTGTGAACTGGCGGACCGCTTCGAGCTGTTGACGGTGGCGGGCGAGATGGGGGCCGAGCTTGCCGGCGAGCTCGGTCTGCCTTGCCGCATCGTCTATCAGCCCGCGGCAGCAGCCACCACGGCGGCCGATACCCGCATCGCCGCCGAACGGATGCGCGAGGCGGGCGTCGATCTGCTGCTGTTTGCTGGCGGTGACGGCACCGCGCGGGACATCTGTGCGGCGGTGGGGGAGGCGTGCCACGTGCTCGGCATTCCGGCCGGCTGCAAGATCCACTCCGGGGTCTATGGGGTGACGCCCGCTGCCAGCGGCCGAGTGGCGGCCCGGATGATCGCCGGCGAGCTGCTGAGTCTGGTGGATGCCGAGGTGATGGACATCGACGAGGAGGCGTTTCGCGCCGGCAAGGTGCGCGCCCGCCATTACGGCCAGCTGCAGGTGCCCGGCGATCTGCGCTATGTGCAGGCGGTCAAGCAGGGGGGGCGCGAGTCTGAAGAGCTGGTGCTGGCGGACATCGCCGCCGGTGTGGTCGAGCAGATGGAGCCCGATACCCTCTATCTGATGGGCTCCGGCAGCACGGTGGCGGCCTGCATGACGGAGCTCGGCCTCGAAAATACCCTGCTCGGTGTGGATCTGGTGGAAAATGGCCGGCTTATCGGGCAGGATCTGTCCGCCGCCGAGATCCTGACCCGGATCCGTGGCCGTCGCTGCCGGCTGATCATTACCCTGATCGGCGGTCAGGGACATCTGTTCGGGCGCGGAAATCAGCAACTGAGTCCAGAGGTGTTGCGGGCCGTCGGGCGGGACCAGATCCAGGTCCTGGCCACCAAAGCCAAGCTGGCGGCCCTTGCGGGCAGGCCCTTGCTGGTGGATACCGATGACCCGGCGCTGAACCGGTCGTTAAGTGGTTATCTGCGGATCACCACGGGATACAAGGATCAGGTCATCTACCCGGTGGCCAACCCGGAATAGGACATCAAGGATGCGGCTGGCCTGGCGCCAGAGAGCCGTGATCAACCGGATCGCGGTTCCACTCCCCCGAATTATTTTGCCGGCAACCCCGGAAAATGAGGCTGCGTTAAATGACGATTCATGAATTTGAGCACAAGTTGTTGGGACTGATAGACAGCATGGTGGCCACGGCGACCGAGGATGAGCTGTTTGCCGGGGGTTATCTGCGCGGCCACATCTCGCTGGCGGTGGCGCGGGCCGAGCTGGAAGGCAAGACCCTGGTACGGGATGTAAAGAGTTATGTGCTGCGCAGCCTGAACGAGGCCATCCTGCAGGGGGAACTCTCCGAGCAGGACGAGAAGCTGGTGCAGGCAATGTGGATTCGTTTGCAACAACAAGCAGAAGCTTGATCGGTTACACAGTTCAAACAGAAGTTTGAGTTTATTCTTCCCTGAAGTTAGTGAAAGGTTAATAATAAGTTTCGCCTTTTGTTTCAGGGATTAAACTATGGCTTCCTCCTCGCGTATTGCCAATAAACTGCCGCTCGAAATGCTCTACCAATGGGAGCGGCAGTGTCCTGACCGAGTCTATCTGCGTCAAACCATCAACCGCGAATACCTGGACTTCACCTGGGGTGAGGTCGCTGACGAGGCCCGCCGCATGGTGACTGCGTTGCGTCAGCTGGGGCTGGTGGCCGGCGACAAGGTGGCGCTGCTCTCCAAGAACTGCGCCCAGTGGTTCATCGCCGATCTCGCCATGCAGATGGGGCAGTACGTGAGCGTGCCCATCTACCCCACCGCCAACGTCGACACCATCGAATACGTGCTGCGTCACAGCGAGGCCAAGGCGATTTTCGTCGGCAAGCTAGATGACTGGAAGAGCCAGGAGGCGGGGGTACCCGCCGAATTGCTGCGCATCGCCTTTCCCTATGACACCATGCCGGCGGCCCACCAGTGGGACGATCTGCTGGAGCAACACGAACCCATCCCGGACAGCCCGGGGCAGGCTCCGGACTCCCTGCTGAGCCTGGTCTACACCTCCGGCAGTACCGGTAAGCCGAAAGGGGCCATGCTGAGCGTCGAGCGCTACGCCTGGTCGTGCGAGAAGCTGGTGGAGGCGGTCGGGCTGTGCGAGCAGGATCGCGGCTTCTCCTACCTGCCGCTGGCCCACATCACCGAGCGGGTCTATGTCTATGGCGGCAGCCTCTATGGCCGCGCCGAGATCGCCTTCCCCGAGTCCCTCGATACCTTCATCGAGGACGTCAAGCGCTGCCGTCCCACCGTGTTCATCTCGGTGCCACGGCTGTGGGCCATGTTCCGCATCAAGATCCACGAAAAACTGCCCCAGAAGAAACTCGAGCTGCTGCTCAAGATCCCGTTCGTGTCGGGCCTCATCAAGCGCAAGCTGCAAAAGGGGCTGGGGCTGGATCAGGCGCGGGTGCTGGGCTGTGGCTCGGCGCCGGTGGCACCGGCCCTGCTCGAGTGGTACCACAGTATCGGTATCGAGATCACCGAGGCCTGGGGCATGACCGAGAACCACGCCTTCTCCACCCTCAACTACCCGTTTAGGGCCGACAAGATAGGCACGGTCGGCAAGGCGGGGCCGGGGGTCACCATCAAGATCTCCGACGAAGGGGAGATCCTCTGTCGCTGCGAGGGGATGATGCTGGGTTATTACAAGGATCCCGAGCACAGCCGTGAAGCCATCGACGAAGAGGGCTGGCTGCACACCGGCGACATGGGCAAGCTGGATCGGGAGGGTTATCTCACCATCACCGGCCGCATGAAGGACGTGTTCAAGACTGCCAAGGGCAAGTATGTGGCGCCGGTGCCCATTGAGGGGCTGCTCGGCCAGGAGCCCATCATCGAGCAACTGTGCGTGATTGGCTACGGCATGCCGCAGCCGGTGGCGCTGGTGCAGCTGGCGGAGAGCGCCATGAAGGGGGATCGCTCCAAGATCAATGCCCAGCTGGAGGCGGCCCGCAATCGGGTCAACGAGCAGCTGGAGTCCCACGCCAAAATCCGCGGCATCCTGGTGGTGAAGAGCCCCTGGAACATCGAGAACGGGGTGCTCACCCCGACCATGAAGATCCGCCGCCACCTGCTGGAGCAGAAGTATGCCGATCTCGGCGACGCCTGGTCCTCTTCCCAGAGCATCATCTGGGAGTCCTGACGGGGCCCGGCAGGCTTGCTGCTGAACACCATAAAACAACAAGGGGAGCCACTGGCTCCCCTTGTTGTTTCAGGCAACGGCAGGTCAGACCGCCTGATACTCCAGCTCGACCGAACCGAGCGCCTTGAGGGTGGCGCGGGCGGAGTCCTGCTGGCTGATCTGGCCATCCTTGCTCTCCAGCAGCACGGCGCGGCGGATGGTAGCGAGATCTTCGCCACCCAGTACCGCGTGGGCGCAGGCCATCTGCATTGGCGGCAGGCTGGGGTTGAAGGCGGCGTTTTCGGCGTAGCGACCGCAGAAGATGCGACCGTCGGCGAACTGCAGCGCCACCGCGGCATAGCCCTGGCTGTAGGGGGCGTAGCTCTGGCGGGCGGCGGCCAGCGCGGCCTGCCACAGCGGATCGTCGCTCTCAAGCGTGAGCTCGTCGTGGGCCTGCGGGCTCATCAGCGCGTCCGTGATGTCCAGATCCGCCGGGCCGAACGAGTGGGGCAGGAAGGATTGCAGCGCGCTCAAGTCATCCGGCAGGGAGACCTTGAGGATCTTGGCGGTGCTCAGCTCGTTCATGAACTGGCGGCAGTGACCGCAAGGGGTGTAGTTGACGGTGATTTCAGAGATGCCGGTCTCGCCGCCCAGCCAGGCGTTGGAGATGGCAGACTGCTCGGCATGGACCGAGTGGAACAGCCCCTGACCGGCAAACTCCATGTTGGCGCCGAAATACCAGTTGCCGCTCAGGCCGCAGGCGATGGCACCGACGAAGAACTTGGAGATGGGGGCCACCGAGCAGGCGGCGGCCAGCGGCAGCAGGGCCAGGCGCAGGGCGCGATCGTCAAGACCGGTGGCGGCCTTCAGCGTGGCGATCTGATCCGGGGTGAAGCGAGCCTGGAAATCATCACCCAGCATGGGCAGCAGCGCCGCCTTGAGCGGGGCGGACAGGGTATCGAGTGGCTTGGCAAAACGGGGATGCATAGTGTGTCCTCAAAGGCCAATTGGGGGGCCATTGTAGGGAGCAAGCTCGGCTAAATGTGTGAGCGTGCTCACGCCCTGACGGGCAAACGGAGGGGGATGGTAATGGAAACGTTTGTCTTGTGCAAATTGTGCGGCAGGTCGCACATCGGCGGGCCCGCAGGCCCGCCATCGCGGAAAAGGGTGCTCTTCAGCTCAACCAGTGGTAAATGGCAAACAGCAGGGGGGCCACGGCGGCGGTGAGGATGCCGCACACCACCATGGCCAGCGAGGCAAAGGCCCCCTGGGTGATGCCCTGCTCGGCGGAGGTGGCGGTGCCGATGGCGTGGGCGCAGGCCCCCATGGCCAGCCCCTGGGCTTCGGGGTCGGTGACCCGCATCAGTTTGAGCAGGGGGAAGCCGATCAGGGCGCCGACGATCCCCACCACCACCACCACGGCGGCGGCGATGGCGGGAATGCCGCCCAGGGACTGGCTGACGCTCATGGCGAGCGGCGTGGTGATGGATTTGGTGGTGAGCGAGGCCAGCAATGCCGGATCGGCGCCCATAAAATGACCGATCAGCAAGGTAGTGCAGACCGAGATCAAGACCGAGCTCAGGGTACAGATTAGGATGGGCTTGAGCCTGGCCTGGATCTGGCGGGCCTGCTGATAAAGGGGCAGTGCCAGCGCCACCACCGCCGGCTCCAGCAGCGCCGTGATGGGGCGGGTGCCGCTCTCGTACTGCTCCAGCGGCAGATCGAACCAGAGCAGCAGGCCGATGATGACGGCGGTGGGCACCAGCACCGGGTTGATGATGGGCCAGGGCAGCTTGCGATAGAGGGCCCGGGTGGCGAAGTAGAGCACCAGGGTCAAGGGAATGGCCAGCCAGAAGATCATTTGTTCATCCTCTGGTAGAGGCGGCCGACGGTGCCGAGGATCAGCACGATCCCGAGCACGATGCAGAGCATGATGAGGCCGAAGGATTGACGCAGCGGCTCCAGCCAGGCCACCAGTCCGACTGCCACCGGCACGAACAGGACCCCCATGTGGCGCAGCAGCAGGCTGGCGCCGAGTTCTACCCAGTGCAGTTTCACCAGCTGCAGGGAGAGCAGCACGAACAGCAGCAGCATGCCTATGATGCTGCCGGGGAAGGCAAACGGCAGGATGGCTGCCAGGGTTTTGCCCGCCAGCAGGCAGGCGACGATGACCAGAAAGTCACGAAGGTACAGCAAGGCACGTTGCGCGATCACAGGAGCCCCATCTTGGTAACGGTGAACTAAGGAATACGCCAGTCTACCAGAGAGGCCGGGTCGCGGCATTAAAACAATAACAGCTGAAATCAGTTCGTTTGAGGCTGATTTAATTGAATATTTTCAGATAGAACCCTTTTCGAACCACAAGGAGTCGCCATGACATCTCTCTTGTCCCGCCTGCGCCAGCTGGCGGACGACCACCATCTGCCCCCTTCGTTGCTGCAAACCCGCCAGTGGGAGGGGCCCCTGTGCCGGGTGCGGCTCGACAACACCGGCCGCAGCGAGGCCCGGGTCGGGCACTGGACGCTGTTTGACGGCAAGCTCGGCCTCTCGCCTGCGTGCTCCATCTACGGCGAAGGCTTCCAGATGCTGGCCCAGACCATGGGTAGCTGGCAAGCGCCGCAGCCGGTCGGTCGCTGTCCCGATGCCGGTGTCTATCGGATCACCGATGATCAGGGTTATCACACGGTGCACAACCTGCTGCTGGTGGAGCATGACAAGGGCTGGTTGCTGCTCGCCTTTGCCAGTTGTCAGCGCTTTGGCGGGGAGTTTCGGCTCTACCCCGATGGCCGGCTGCAGATCCTGATGAACGGTGAGGGGCGTGTACTCCCGGCCGGCCAGTTCTGGCAGAGCGAGGCGCTGCTCTGCCTCGAGGGGAAAGATCGGGAGGCGCTGCTGGCTGAACTGGCGCAGCGGATCGAGGCCGAGCATGGCTCGCTGATCGGCCAGGTTGGCGAACGCCCCAGCGGCTGGTGCTCCTGGTATCACTACTACGCGGACGTGAGCGCCGCCGACATTCGCGAGAACCTGCAGGTGCGTGCCGCGCGTTTCCCGGCGCTGCGCTACGTGCAGATCGACGACGGCTATCAGGCCAAGATGGGTGACTGGCTCACCCCGTCGGCCAAGTTCGAGCAGGGGGTGGCCTCCCTGGCCGCCGAGATCAAAGGCGCCGGCTGCGAGCCCGCACTCTGGGTGGCTCCCTTTATCGCCGAACCCGGTTCGCAGGTGTTTCAGGATCACCCCCACTGGTTTGTGAAGGGGGATGACGGGCTGCCGCTGCCCTCCGAGCGGGTTACCTACGGCGGCTGGCGCTGCACCCCCTGGTATGTGCTGGATGGCACCCACCCCGAGGTGCAGGCTCACCTCGAACGGGTGTTCCGTACCCTGCGCGAACAGTGGGGCATCCACTACTTCAAGCTCGACGCCAACTTCTGGGGGGCCATCCACGGCGGCCGCTTCCACGACCCGGCCGCCACCCGGGTGGAGGCCTACCGACGCGGCATGGCCGCCATCCTGCGCGGAGCGGGCGAGGGGGCCTTCCTGCTCGGCTGCAACGCCCCCATTTGGCCAAGCCTTGGGCTGGTGCACGGCATGCGGGTGAGCGATGACGTGGAGCGCAGTGGCCATCGCTATCGCCAGATCGCTCGCGAGGCGTTCTGCCGCGCCTGGCAGAACGACCGGCTGTGGGCCCTCGACCCTGACTGCATCTGTTTGCGGGATCTGCCAAGCCAGCAGGCGAGCCCTGCCGAATACCATTTCCATCTGGCGGCGCTGGTGGCAAGCGGCGGCATGATGCTGGCCGGGGACAGGCTGCAGGATCTCGACGAGGTGCAGGCGGCGCAACTGCGCAGGCTGCTCGAGCTCTGTGCGGCGCGCGCCCCTGGCGCCCGTTTCGAGTCGATGGACTTTGCCTGTGGCGAGGTGAGCCTGCCCGAGGGCGGCACCCTGCTCTGCCTCTTCAACTGGGAGGCACAGCCTCAGGAGTTCCTGTTGCCGGCAGGGGGCGAAGATTTCTGGGATGAGGGGGCAGTCGGTACCGCGCTCACCCTACAGGGGGGCGAGGGGCGGGTGATCCGTTACCGCTGAGCAGGCTGGCAATCATGATTCAGGCTCCCACGGGAGCCTGAATGTATTGTGAAAGGCGCAGCTATACCGGAGTCAGTAACGCCACTCGAAGCCGATGGCGTAATTGGCGGCGCCATAGCCCGGGATCTCGTTGCTGGAGAGCAGGGCCTTGAAGGTGAGCTGCGCAGTGAGCGGAATGCCGAGCCCCATGCCGAGGGCGACCTCGTCGTTGGTGTTGCCCATCATGTCGGCCCGGATCATCCGATAGAGCGACATGTCCTGGCTCATGTGCACATAGCTTTGGGAGGCGCGGTTGTAGAGCTGGCCGAACACTTCCAGCTGGAAACCGGCCTGGGGGGTGATGGCCAGCGGCACGCCGACGAAGTTGTAGAGATCGGAGCGGTTGAAATAGCTGTTGGTGATCTGGGGGGTAAAGTCGGTCTGCTGATAGAGGCGGCTGAAGTTGCTTTCAATCAGCTGGTAAGTCTGCTGCGGCAACTGCAACAGATAGTCGGGGACATCAAAACGCACACCCGCCATGCTGGCCGATGGCAGCAGGGCGCAGATGAGCAAACCAAAACCGGATAATCCTGAACGCATCGGATGCGGCATCCCCAAGGGTCGATAGGCCAACCGGCCGTTAGTGCAATGTTAGCGCACAAATAATTGAAACATCAGGAGTCTTTGCTCCCCTTCCCATTATGTCGCGGGGCGGGGGAGCGTACAGTCATTTAACCGTGAGGCGGGTCACATCTCACAGATTTTCGAGGTAGTGATAGAGGCTCTTGAGGATGGCAAAGTTCCGTTCGTTACCCTGATTCTGCTCGGCCAGCGCCTCGAGGCGCGGTACATAGTCGGGCAGACGGCGGCTGAAGTAGTCGCTGCAGTGCAGGCGCCAGCGCTTTTGCTCCGCTTCGCTCAAGGTGTGCGGCCAGTTGCGGGCACGGTAGCGGAACAGCATTTCCGGCAGCCGTGAGTCGGTGAAGGCAAACTCCCGCTCACCCAGCAGATCCGCCGGGGTGGCGCGCACCAGATCCATGGTGGACTTGTCGCCGTGACCGAAGAAGCCGGCGTAGAGCTGGGTATCCGGGTCGCCGTCATTGTTGCCGGCAAACTCCTGATTGAACACTTCCACCAGTTTTTCCCGCACTTCGGGGTGGGCGCGCAGCAGATCCAGGCTCTTGCGGCACTGCTCCCGGTCGATGCCAAGCTGGTCGGCACGCTCCGCCGTCAGGGTGGCGGCCGGCGCCAGCACCGGGCACTTGTTGATGTGTACCAGCTTCACCGGAATACCGGCCAGATCCCCCAGCTCCTCTTTCTTGGTGTAGAGGCGCTCGCGGATCTCCTCGCTGGTGAGCTCGATGAGCGGGGTGGGGTCGCGGGTCAGATCCACCATGATCACCGCGTTCTGGTTGGTGGGGTGCCAGGCGAGCGGCGAGACCCAGCTTGCACACCCCAGCCAGGGGGAGAACATGCCGGAGACGTGCACCAGCGGCTTCATGGTCACCACGTCGATGAGGGCCTTCACCTTGTTCTTGTTGCGAAGGTCAAACAGGTAGCCGAACAGCTTGGGCTGGGCCTTTTTCACCAGCTTGGCCATCTCGATGGTGGCCAGCACGTCCGAGAGCGCATCGTGGGCATTGGCGTGGGCCACGCCATTGGCGACGGTGAGCTTCTCCAGCTTGAAGCTCGGCTTGCCCTCTTCGTCAAACGCCCATTCGATCCCCTCCGGGCGCAGGGCGTAGCAGGCCCGCAGCATGTCGAGGATATCCCAGCGGGAGTTGCCGTTCTGCCAGGCATAGGCATAGGGGTCATAGAAGTTGCGATAGAGGGTGTAACGGGTCACCTCGTCATCGAAACGGATGCTGTTGTAGCCCAGCACGCAGGTGCCCGGGGTGGCGAACTGCTCGTGTATCTGACGGATGAAATCCGCCTCGCACAGCCCGTCCTTCATCGCTTTTTGCGGCGTGATGCCGGTGATCAGGCACGCCTCCGGCTCCGGCAGATAGTCAGCGGGCGGCTTGCAGTAAATCACCAGCGGCTCGCCGATGAGGTTGAAATCCCCGTCGGTACGAATGCCGGCAAACTGCGCCGGTCTGTCCTTGGCCGGGCTGATGCCGAAGGTCTCGTAGTCGTGAAAGAAAAATGTGGGCTCGCTGCCGGCGTGTGCTGTTTTGCTCATGTTGCTCGAGAGGGATATCCGATGACGGTGGCGCCTGGCGCCAGGGTGGGGGTGCCATGCACCTCGGTTGCCTGCATGGTAAACCATAGCGCAGGCAGAACGAAGGGTAGACCGGTCGGCTGCCGCTTTATTGGGCAGGCCTGCATCAATGGAAGATGAAAAGGAGGGGAGCAGAGTAAAAAGAGACAGCCCCGCTGGCGGGGCTGTCCAGGTTTTCTGGTGGCGGGCTCAGTGACAGAGCTTGTAGTAGACCTCGTTCCACTGCAGGGTCTGCTTGAGTTCGGGGATGCGGGTGTGCTGGTCGATGACCACGCACTCTATGCCCATGAGGTCGGCGAAGGTACGCAGCTGCTCGATATCCACCGACTGGGTGAACACCGAGTGGTGGGCGGCTCCGGCCAGGATCCAGGCCTCGGCGCTGGTCTGCAGGTCCGGCATGGGGTTCCACAGGGCGCTGGCCACCGGCAGTTTCGGCATGGCCTCTGGCAAGTCCACCACTTCCAGCTGATTGACCACCAGCCGGAAGCGGTTGCCCAGATCGATCAGGCTGGCGTTGACCGCCTTGCCGGCGGGGGCCGCAAACAGCAGGCGGGCCGGGTCGGCCTTCTTGCCTATGCCCAGATGCTGGGCATCCAGCACGGGTTTATTGGCGGCGATGGAGGGGCACACCTCCAGCATGTGGGCCCCCAGCACCAGGTTGTTGCCCGCCTCCAGGTGGTAGGTGTAGTCCTCCATGAAGGAGGTGCCGCCCGCAAGACCGGCCCCCATCACCTTGAGGGTGCGCAGCAGGGCCGCGGTCTTCCAGTCCCCTTCTGCCCCAAAGCCGAAGCCTTGCTGCATCAGGCGCTGACAGGCCAGCCCCGGCAGCTGGTGCAGGCCGTGAAGGTCTTCAAAGGTGGTGGTGAAGGCGCCAAAGCCGCCGTCGGTGAGGAACTTTTTCATCCCCAGCTCCTGGCGCGCCGCCTCATAGAGAGAAGCGCGAAGCTCCCCACCTGCCTGCACCGCCTCGGTCAGGGTGTAGGTTTCTTCGTATTCGGCCAGCAGCACCTCGATGTCGCTTGCAGGCACGGCGTCGATCACCTTCACCAGATCGCCGACCGGGTGGTAGTTCACCTGATAGCCAAACTGGATCTGGGCCTCAATCTTGTCGCCCTCGGTGACCGCCACGTTGCGCATGTTGTCGCCAAAGCGGGCGATCTTCAGGTGGCGACTGTCGTGAATGGCGGCGGCGACCCGCATCCAGTTACCCAGCTTGCGGTGGGCCTCTTCATCCTGCCAGTGACCGACCACCACGGTGCGCGGCAGGCGCAGCCGGGCCCCCATGAAACCGAACTCACGGCCGCCGTGGGCGGTCTGGTTCAGGTTCATGAAGTCCATGTCGATCTCGCTCCACGGCAGATCCCGGTTGAACTGGGTGTGAAATTGCAGCAGGGGTTTTTGCAACTGGCTGAGGGCCGGGATCCACATCTTGGCGGGGGAGAAGGTGTGCATCCACACCATGAGCCCGATGCAGCGCTCATCGTGGTTGGCATCGCGGGCTACCGCGCTTATCTCGTCGAGGGTGGTGCCGGTGGGTTTGAGCACGATCTTGACCGGCAGGCCGGCGCGCTCGTTGAGCTGGCTGGTGATGGTGTGGGCGTGATCGGCCACCTGCTTCAGGGTGGCGGCGCCATACAGGTGCTGGCTGCCGACCAGGAACCACACTTCCAGCTGTTTCATCAATTCCATCTTGGTGTCCTCTTTATGCTTTTGTCTGGCCGTAATAGGCGTGTTTGCCATGTTTGCGCTGGTAATGCTTCTCCAGCAGGTAATCGGGCAGGGGGCGGGCCGCGGGGTTGATCTGGCCGGTGAGCCAGGCCATGCGCGCCACCTCCTCCAGCACCACGGCGTTGTGTACCGCGTCCTCGGCGCTCTTGCCCCAGCTGAAGGGGCCGTGGTTGGCCACCAGCACCCCCGGCATGGTGAGGATGGGGGTCTGCTTGAGGGTCTCGACGATGAGATGACCGGTCAGCCCCTCGTAATCCTCCTCCACTTCACCCGGGGTGAGCAGGCGCGAGCAGGGGATCTCGCCATGAAAGTAGTCGGCCTGGGTGGTGCCGAAAATGGGGATGGGGCGCCCCGCCTGGGCCCAGGCGGTGGCGTGGGTGGAGTGGGTGTGCACCACGCCGCCAAGCTCCGGATAGGCGCGATAGAGCACCAGGTGGGTGGCGGTGTCGGAGGAGGGGCGCAAGGCGCCTTCCACCTGCTTGCCGGCCAGATCCAGCACCACCATGTCTTCGAGCAGCATCCGCTCATAACTGACACCGCTCGGCTTTATCACCACCAGATTGCGCTCTCGGTCGATGCCGCTGACGTTGCCCCAGGTGAAGGTCACCAGCTCGTGGCGCGGCAGATCCAGGTTGGCGACGAGCACCTGTTCCTTGAGCATCTTGAGGTTCATGCCGGTCCCCCCCGGTTGTAGAGCGGCTCGGCGGCGGCGCCCCAGGCGAGGTAGCGCTGGTAGAGGCGCTCGTATTCGGCGACCCGCTCAGGGTCAGGCTGGTGGGTGCGCTCCACGGCGCTCGCCATGTGGTGCTGGGCCTTGGCCACATCGGCGTGGATCCCGGCCGCCACGGCGGCAAAGATGGCCGCCCCCAGGGCGCAGCACTGATCCGAGGCCACTACCTGGATGGGCCTGTTCATCACGTCGGCGCAGGTCTGCATCACGGTGGCCGATTTGCGGGCGATGCCGCCAAGGGCGATCACCTGCTCCACCGGCACCTGCTGGCTGGTCATGCACTCCATGATGCTGCGAGCCCCGAAGGCGGTGGAGGCCACCAGGGCACCGAACAGGTCGGGTGCATCGGTGCCGAGGTTGAGCCCGGTGACGGTGCCCTGCAGGCGCTGGTTGGCATAAGGGGTACGGCGACCGTTGAACCAGTCGAGCACCACCGGCAGATGGGCCAGATCGCGCTGCTGCTCCCAGGCGGCGGCGAGGCTTGGCAGCAGCTCCCGCTTGTGGGCCTCGATGGCGGTGCGCAGCTCCGGATATTGGGCTGCTAGGCTCTCCAGCGGCCAGCCGAGCTGGCGCTGATACCAGGCATAGATGTCGCCAAACGCCGATTGCCCCGCCTCCAGCCCCACCATGCCCGGCACCACGCTGCCGTCCACCTGGCCGCAGATCCCGGAAATGGCCCGATCACCTATGGTGGCTTTGTCGGCGATCAGGATGTCGCAGGTGGAGGTGCCTATTACCTTGACCAGCGCATTGTTGCCGGCCCCGGCTCCCACCGCGCCCATGTGGCAGTCAAAGGCCCCGCCGGCGATCACCACCTCGCAGGAGAGGTGCAGCCGCTCCGCCCACTCCGGGGTCAGGGTGCCGACCGGCAGATCGGCGGTCCAGCTGTCGGTAAAGAGGGGGTAGTCGAGATCCTCGGTCAACAGCGGATCCAGCGCGTTGAGAAACTCGGCGGGGGGCAGGCCGCCCCAGCTCGGGTGCCAGAGGGACTTGTGGCCAGCGGAGCAGCGCCCGCGCCGAATGTCGGCCGGGGCCTGGGTGCCGCTCAGGATGGCGGGGACCCAGTCGCACAGCTCGACCCAGTTGCAGGCGGTGGCGCGCACCGCCGCGTCACTGCGGGAGACGTGCAGGATCTTGGCCCAGAACCACTCGGAGGAGTAGACCCCGCCGATGTAGCGGCTGTAGTCGGGGAACTGGCCGCCGTGGCACAGCGCCGTGATGGCCTCGGCCTCCTCGATGGCGGTGTGATCCTTCCACAGCACGAACATGGCGTTGGGGTTGTCGGCAAACTCCGGGCGCAGGGCCAGTACACGGCCTTCCTCGTCGATGGGTGCTGGCGTGGAGCCTGTGCTGTCCACCCCGATGCCGCGCACGGCGGCGCGCTGACGCGGGGTGAGCTGGCTCACTACCGCGACCACCGCCTGCTCCATGGATTCCAGATAGTCGAGGGGGTGGTGGCGAAACTGGTTGGTGACCGGCTGACAGTAACGACCGGCCTGCCAGCGCGGGTAATAGACGACCTGGGTTGCCAGCTCGGCGCCGTCGTGGCAGCGCACGGCGAGTGCCCTGACTGAATCGCTGCCGAAATCGAGTCCGATGGTGATCTGCTCGGACCTGGGGTGCTCAGACATAAGTGCTCCTGACCATCAATGAGGGGTGACTGGGGAGGAACCATAGGAGATGGACCGGATGAGCGGTTAGCCATTGGCTGCTGGAAATATGGATTTAAACGCTATGCCGGCAAGAGGGTGACGGCCATCGAAGATCCGCTATGTGATTATTTTGCTGAAAACATAGACAAAACGGCTGCAATTTCATGGCGTGATCCTGCTCTCCATTTTTCCATGTGAAAACGATTACAACCTGGTTCGCTCAACTAGCAACAACAATAACGTCCTGTTTAAGCATGTTTTTATATGGCTGCGACTTGATTGACTCAACGAGCAGCACTGCGTGGATACATGGATTGATAGAACACCTGGAGACACTCGCATGAACAAAATCGTTAACAGCATGATCGCAATGGGGTTTGCCCTTGGTATGGCAAATTCTGCTTTCTCGGCCGAGGCGCTGAAGCTGGGCTATCTGGTCAAGCAGCCGGAGGAGCCCTGGTTCCAGACCGAATGGAACTTCGCCGACAAGGCGGGCAAGGATCTCGGTTTCGAGGTGATCAAGATCGCCGTCCCCGATGGCGAGAAGACCCTCAATGCCATCGACAGCCTGGCGGCCAACGGCGCCAAGGGCTTCGTCATCTGCACCCCTGACCCCAAGCTCGGGGCCGCCATCATGGCCAAGGCCAACAGCATGGATCTGAAGGTCATCACGGTGGACGACCAGTTCGTCAACGCCAAGGGCCAGCCCATGGAGCAGGTGCCGCTGGTGATGATGGCCGCCACCAAGATTGGTGAACGCCAGGGCCAGGAGCTCTACAAGGAGATGCAAAAACGTCAGTGGGACGTGAAGGCGACCGGGGTGCTCGCCATCACCGCCGACGAGCTCGACACCGCCCGCCGCCGGGTCGAAGGCTCCTTGAGTGCGCTCAAGGCCGCCGGTTTCCCCGAAGCGCAGATCTACCGCTCACCCACCAAGGCCAACGACATTCCGGGGGCGCTGGATGCCGCCAACTCCATGCTGGTGCAGCACCCTGAGGTGAAGAACTGGCTCATCGTCGGCATGAATGACAACACTGTGCTCGGCGGCGTGCGCGCCACCGAAGGGCAGGGCTTCAAGGCCGAGAACGTCATCGGCATCGGCATCAACGGGGTGGATGCGGTGAACGAGCTCTCCAAGTCCAGCGCCACCGGCTTCCTCGGCTCCCTGCTGCCAAGCCCGGACGTGCACGGTTACAAGAGTATCCAGATGCTCCATGACTGGGTGGTCAACGGCGCCGAACCGGCCAAGTTCACCGAAGTGACCGACGTGGTGCTCATCACCCGCGACAACTTCAAGGTCGAACTGCAGAAGAAAGGCCTGTGATTGACGCCATCTAAACCCTGATACCGAGACCGGCATGGCGCAGTGCGCCATGCCGGTCGGCTGGAGTGAAACATGAATCAGTCAGTTCCTTATCTGGAGTTTTGCGGCATCAGCAAGGAGTTTCCCGGCGTCAAGGCGCTGAAGAACGTCTCCTTCTGTTGCCAGCAGGGCACGGTGCACGCGCTGATGGGGGAAAACGGCGCGGGCAAGTCCACCCTGCTCAAGATCCTGAGCGGCTTTCAATCGCCCACCACCGGGGTGGTGAAGCTGGCCGGTCAGGAGCGGGTCTTTCAGAGCACGGTCGATGCGCTGGAGAGCGGGATCGCCATCATCTATCAGGAGTTGCACCTGGTGCCCGAGATGACGGTGGCCGAGAACATCTACCTCGGCCAGCTGCCGACCCGGCGCGGGGTCATCGATCGGGAGCAGCTCTATCAGGATGCGGCCAGGCAGCTGGCGCGCCTCGGCATGGATGTCTCCCCCGAGACGCCGCTCAAGTACCTGTCGCTCGGGCAGTGGCAGATGGTGGAGATCGCCAAGGCGCTGACCCGGGATGCCAGCGTCATCGCCTTCGACGAGCCGACCAGCAGCCTGTCGTCGCGCGAGATAGAGCAGCTGTTTCGGGTCATCCGCCAGCTGCGTGACGAGGGCAAGGTCATTCTCTACGTCTCCCATCGGATGGACGAGATCTTCGCCCTGTGCGACGCCATCACGGTATTCAAGGACGGCCAGTTCGTGCGCACCTTCGCCTCCATGGCCGAGGTGGACCGGGATCTGCTGGTCAAGACCATGGTGGGACGCGAGCTGACCGACATCTATGGCTACAGCCCAAGACCGCTTGGCGAGGCTGGCCTCAAGGTAGATAACCTGATGGGGCCTGGGCTCAAGGCGCCGTTATCGTTCGAGGTCAAACGCGGGGAGATCCTCGGTATCTTCGGGCTGGTGGGGGCCGGGCGCAGCGAGCTGATGAAGCTCATCTTCGGCGCCGACAAGATGCACAGCGGCGAGATAGCGGTGTTCGGCAAGCCGGTGGTCATCGGCAGCCCCATCGACGCCATTCGCAGCGGCATCATGCTCTGCACCGAAGACAGGAAGGCGCTCGGCATCATCCCCATCCACTCGGTGCAGGAGAACATCAACATCAGTGCCCGCCGTCACCACGCGTGGGGGGGCTTCTGGATCAACCAGCAGTGGGAGGACGAGAACGCGAGGCTGCGGATCCGCGACATGCGGGTCAAGACCCCGTCTCCCCAGCAGGCCATCATGAACCTCTCCGGTGGCAACCAGCAGAAGGCCATTCTGGGGCGCTGGCTCTCCGAGGACATGAAGGTCATCTTGCTCGACGAGCCGACCCGCGGCATCGACGTCGGGGCAAAGAACGAGATTTACAACGTGATTTACGATCTGGCCAAGGTGGGCATCGCCGTGGTGGTGGTATCCAGCGAGCTGCCGGAAGTGCTGGGCATCGCGGATCGGATCATGGTCATGCGGGAGGGGGAGATCGCCGGCGAGCTTTCCCACGACGAGGCCAACGAGGTCAAGGCGCTCAATCTGGCCATGCCGGCCCGTTGACTCGCTGACCGCAACGAGATAGCACCCGGAATTTTCAGGAGAAATACCATGACAACTACTACCTCAGTCGGCCAGGCCGCCAGCGCCGCGACGGCCAGCGGCTCCCGCCTGCAACTGGCCCGCGTCTGGGATCAATACGGCATGCTGGTGATCTTCGCCATCCTGTTCCTGCTGGCCTGCGTGCTGGTGCCCAACTTCGCCAGCCTGATCAACATGCGCGGGCTCGGGCTCGCCGTCTCCATGTCGGGCATGGTGGCCTGCGGCATGTTGTTCTGCCTCGCCTCCGGCGAGTTTGACATGTCGGTGGGCTCAGTGGTGGCCTGCTCCGGCGTCGCCTGTGCGGTCGGCATCAACGCCACCGAGAGCATCACGGTGGGCATCCTGGCCGGCATGTCGGTGGGGGTGCTGTTCGGCCTCATCAACGGCATAGTCGTGGCCAAATTCAAGATCAACGCCCTCATCACCACCCTGGCCACCATGCAGATGGCGCGCGGGGTGGGTTACATCATCTCCGACGGCAAGGCGGTGGGCATCGTCGAGGAGCGTTTCTTCGAGCTCGGCAACTCCGCCCTGCTCGGCATCCCGACCCCGGTCTGGCTGACCGCCGTCTGCTTCGTGCTGTTCGGGCTGCTGCTCAACAAGACCACCTTCGGCCGCAACACCCTGGCCATGGGGGGCAATGAGGAGGCGGCGCGCCTGGCCGGGGTCAACGTGGTGCGTACCAAGATCATCATCTTCACCATGACCGGGCTGATTGCCTCCATCGCCGGCATCATACTCGCCTCGCGCGTGACCTCGGGTCAGCCCATGACCTCCATCGGCTTCGAGCTGGTGGTGATCTCCGCCTGCGTGCTGGGAGGGGTCTCCATGAAAGGGGGGATCGGCAAGATCTCCTACATCATCGCCGGTGTGCTGATCCTGGGGCTGATGGAGAACGCCATGAACCTGCTCAACATCTCCCCGTTTGCCCAGTATGTGGTGCGTGGCCTCATCCTGCTCGCCGCCGTGCTGTTCGACCGCTACAAGCAGGTACGCAAGGCGCGCATCTGATCCTGTCCGACCGGTGCAGGCCCGCGCGCTGCGGGCCTGCAGAGGGTTACCCCATGGCGCACGACACATCCCGTTGTGAGCCAGTTCACCAATTTCACACGGCGCCACGCGCCGGATAGCGCGTTCCCAAGGTGAGTCTTTACAATGGCCCAAGCCGATTTTTTTACCCAAGCGCTGTTTTCCGCCATGTCCTCGATGCAAAAAGAGAAGCCGAAACAACTCAACCCCCTGCTGCCGGGCTATGCCTTTGATGTCTTCCTGGTCTCGGGCATGACCCCCATAGAGCAGGGGAGTGCGCTCGACTTCATCATCGACCGCCCTCAGGGGATGAAGGGCTTCATCGTCAATCTGACCATCAGGGGCAAGGGGCAGATCTTTCAAGGGGAGCAGGCCTTCACCGTGGAACCCGGCGATCTGCTGTTGTTTCCGCCGGCGGCAGTGCACCATTACGGCCGGGCACCGGATGCGCAGGAGTGGTACCACCGCTGGGTCTATTTCCGGCCGCGGGCCTACTGGGCCGACTGGCTCAAGTGGCCGCAGGTGACGGAGCGGGTGGGGCGATTGCAACTGGCGGATGCCGCCTTGCTCGCCGAGTTCGATGCCCTGTTCCTCGATATCGAAGAGACCCACCAGCAGCTGCGGCCCATGTCGGAGCAGCTCGCCATGAACCTGCTGGAGCGGCTGCTCATTCGCTGCTACGAAGCCTCCTCCCTGGATGCCTATCCCGCCATCGACCACCGGGTTCACCAGGCGTGCCAGATCTTAAGCGAGTCGCTCTGCGCCGAGATCTCGGTGGAGGCGCTGGCGGAGCAGGTGTTCTTGTCCCCCTCGCGCCTCGCTCACCTGTTTCGCGAGCAGGTGGGGGTGAGCATAGTGCGCTGGCGCGAGGATCAGCGGATCATGCGGGCCAAGCTGCTGCTGCAGACCACGCCGCTGTCGGTGGCCACCATCGGCCAGCAGGTGGGCTATGACGATCAGCTCTACTTCTCGCGGGTGTTTCGAAAGCGGGTGGGGGTGAGCCCCACCGAATACCGCAAGTGTGCCACCCCGCTGTGACCCCTCTTGCCTGAGGCTGCGGCCTATCTTGTCCCTTCAGCATTCACCCCATGATGGGGTGGCTGCCTGGGGCAGGGGGCCGCTGCTTTCTTCATCACTCCTCGTCGATGGCGGTGAAGCGCTCCACCAGATAGTCGATGAGGGCCCGCACCGAGGGGAGCAGGCCGCGCCGTGAGGGGAACACGGCGTGAATGAGTTCGGGCTTAGGCTCCCAGGCGGGAACCACCTTGACCAGGGTGGCGGCGGTCAGCTGCTCCTGCACCATCAACAGCGGCAACTGCACCACCCCGACCCCGGCCAGCGCCGCACTGCGCAGCGCCACCATGTCGGTGGTGACGAAGCGGGGCTGGTGGGTGAGGTCGGCATGCGCCCCCTGCGGCCCGAACAGCGACCAGACATAGTGCTGCCGCGGCGCTCCCAACCCCATGCTGGGCCAGCCGTGCAGATCCGCCGGCGCGGCGGGCAAGCCCTGTTGTGCGACGAGTGCCGGGCTGGCCACCAGGCACTGGCGACGCTGCGCCAGTATCCGGATCACCAGCTCGCTGTCCTGCAGCGGCGGCGGCCTGACCCGGATGGCCACATCGACCCCTTCGGCGATGGGGTCGACCCGCCGATTGGTCCCTTCCAGTTCGACCCTGATCTGCGGGTGACGGGCCATGAAATCCGCCAGCATGGGGCCGACATGGGTGTGCAACAGGGCGATGGGGCAGCTCATGCGGATCAGCCCGCAGGGCTCGGCCCGGGTCATCTCGATGGCGGCCTGCGCCGCCTCGGCCTCCACCAGCATCGCCTTGCAGTGCTCGTAATAGGTGCGGCCCAGCTCGGTCACCGCAAACTGACGGGTCGAGCGCTGGAGCAGCCGCACGCCGAGCCGCTCTTCGAGCTGTGCTATCCGGCGGCTGAGGCGGGATTTGGGCATGCCGATGGCGCGGCCGGCGGGGGCAAAACCGCCGTGATCCACCACCTGGACGAAGTAGTAGAGATCGTTCAGATCCTGCATAGGGTGCTCTCATCGTTCCAAAAATAGGACGCTGATGCCCAATTTAGCAGTCTACCCACCCGTTCGTCTCGAAACTATGCTGTCTCCAGTGTTCAATTCCACCGGATATGTCAGGAGCGACAGATGAAAAAGATCCTCGGTGTTTACAGCGCACCCCGTCCTCACTGGGTAGGCGACGGCTTTCCCGTACGCTCTCTCTTCTCCTACAACAGCCACGGCAAGCAGCTGAGCCCCTTCTTGCTGCTCGACTATGCCGGTCCGGCCAACTTTACGCCGACCAGCCGGCCGCGCGGGGTGGGTGAGCATCCCCATCGCGGTTTCGAGACGGTGACCATTGTCTACAAGGGCGAAGTGGCGCACCGGGATTCGACCGGTCAGGGCGGCGTGATAGGCCCAGGCGATGTGCAGTGGATGACCGCCGGCGCCGGTATCCTGCACGAGGAATTTCACGCCCCGGCCTTCAGCGAGTCGGGCGGTGAGCTGGAGATGGTGCAGTTGTGGGTGAATCTGCCGAGCCGGCACAAGATGACGCCGCCCGGTTACCAGCCCATCCTGGCGGGCGACATTCCGACGGTGGCACTGGCCAACGACGCGGGGTCGGTGCGGGTCATCGCCGGCGAGTTTGAGGGGGGCCGTGGCCCGGCTCATACCTTCAGTCCGCTGCATGTCTGGGATCTGCATCTGGTGCAGGGCAGTGTCAGCACACTCGAGTTGTCCGAAGGCTGGACCGGCGCGCTCATCGTGCTCAAGGGGACCGTACAGGTCAACGGCAGTGCCATCGCCCGGGAGGCGCAGATGGTGGTGCTGGATCGGGCAGGGCGGCAGGTCATGATCGAGGCAAACAGTGACGTTACTGTGCTGCTGCTGAGCGGCGAGCCCATCGAGGAGCCCATTGTGGGTCACGGCCCCTTCGTGATGAACAGCCATGAGGAGATAGTGCAGGCCATTGATGATTTCAACAGCGGCAGATTCGGCGTGATGCCGGAGTGATAAATGGACAAGGCCCTCCCATGAGGGCCTTGTTTTTATGAGGCTGCGGATCAGCGCTGACGGGCCTTGAACCTGGGGTTGCTCTTGCAGATCACGAACAGCTTGCCGCGGCGGCGGACAATCTGGCAATCGGGGTGGCGCGACTTGGCCGATTTGAGGGAAGAGAGGACTTTCATGACTGCGCTTTTCCTTTGTTGAAGAACTGACCGAAACGCTGGCCGAAGCGGGCGACCTGACCTTCCTTGCTGACCTGCTTCTGCTTGCCGGTATAGAAGGGGTGTGACGCACTGGAGACATCCAGCGTCACATAGGGGTAGGTGTTGCCGTCTTCCCACAGCTTGGTGCGATCGGTCTTGAGGGTGGAACCCACCAGAAAATAGGTATTGGCGGTCAGGTCGTGGAACAGAACCTGACGGTACTCGGGGTGAATGTCGGGACGCATGATGTTGGCCTCATGATTTAATTGTTATAACATAACAAATAAATCATGCCTTTGTTGAGAATAGATATCAACAATTTTTTGTCTTGTGTGATGCAGGGGCGATAGACCGAACGAAGTTCTGCCTCTCCGGCAAGCGGGGTAACCGGTCGGGTTTGGTGATGCCGCAGCAGGGTTGGCAACAAGAGGTTGATGACGGACTTTACTTTTGATTTTTACTGTATAAAAATACAGTTATAAATCATGGAGAAGTATCCTATGCGTCTGGAAATCATCATCGACAAAAAACATCAGGTGCCCACCTCGACCATGGAGGCGCTGCGTCAGGAGCTGCTCAAGCAACTGGGCGAGAAGTTCCCCGACCTGCATGTGCGGGTCGCCCCCGGCAGCGCCATGGCGCTGACGGTCAGCCGCGCCAGCAAGGAGGACAAGGAGCTGGCAGAAGCCATGGTGCAGGAGGTGTGGGAGAATGCCGACAGCTGGATGCCGGAGAGTGTTGCCTCCTGAGCCTGGTGGCCGGGCTCTCATCCAGCGCCTCTCTTGTCGAACAAAAAACGCAGCCCACGGCTGCGTTTTTTGTTGCTGCTGGGATGAGAGCCCGAGCGGATGGTGCGTCAGCACTCAGCCTTTGATCCTCAACCGTCAAAGCCCTGCCCAGCGTTTGAGACTGTTGATCTGCACCCGCTGATCGGCCTGGGCGATGTCGCCGCTGGCACGCAGTGCCTTGAGGGCGACGGGTAGGGCGACCCGCACTTCGCTGGCCGTCATGCCGGCCTGCAGGGCCGGGTGATAGGCGAGCTTGAGCAGCACGTAATCGAGCCCGGTCGGAAAGCTGTCGATGCTGTTGTCGTTGAAGATGGAGGGGAACACCTTGTCCGAATCGTTGGGCAGTCCCATCACCTGGGTGAGCTCCTCCACCACGCAGTCGAGAAAGCGCCCCTTGGCCCGGCTGTAATCCACCGGAATGATGATGGTGGCGCGGGCCATCTCACGGCGGGTATTGGTGGTGAAGTTGGCCATGCAGAGCCCCTCTTTGAGCGCGGTCTTGACGGAGGCATCCTGCCCCATGGTGCGCTTGGCCCAGCTCGCCATCTTGGCTCGTTCAGTCATGATCAGGGTGATGTTGGGCCGCTCGCTGACCAGGACGATGGGACGGCCTATGATGCCGGCCAGATGCTGGCTCTGTACTTTGACCACCTCGCTTTGCAGCGCCTTGTCGCCAAATTCGTTGACCAGCTTGAGCCGGATGGGCTGTTCCCAGCGGGAGAAGTGCACGTTCTGTTCGTGGCCGTACTCCCGCTTCATGGCGACCTCGAAGAAACTCTCGGTGAGATAGGCATCGCTCTGCCAACGCTCGGCGGCCTGCAGCCAGGGGCTCAGCAACAGGAGCGCCCCCAGCCAGCGGCCGAGCGGCCGGCGCCGGCCTGAGTGGCGCACGGCAAGATAACGGCGCAATGAAGTCATGTCTCCTCCTTGAAACAGTCGGGATCAGCGCGTGGCCCGTTCGAGATCGCGCCAGGTGAGCCAGAGCCGCAGATCAAACTCCAGTTGATGATAGTCGGGCTCCATATGCTGACAGAGCTGATAAAAACCCTTGTTGTGATCCTTCTCCTTCAGGTGGGCCAGCTCGTGCACCACGATCATCTTCAGGAAGGCCGGGTGGGCCTCCTTGAACAGGGCGGCGATGCGGATCTCGTTTTTGGCCTTGAGCTTGCTGCCCTGTACCCGGCTCACATAGGTGTGCAGGCCGAGGGCATCCTTGATCACGTTGATCTTGCCGTCGAAGATCACCTTGGCAAGCGGCGCCGAGCTTTTCAGGTAGCGGTTCTTCAGCTCCATGGTGTAGGCGAGCAGCGCCTTGTCACTCTGGATGAGATGGGTCTCTGGATAACGCTTGGCCAGCACGTCCCCCAGCTTGCCCGCCGCGATCAGCTGTTGCACCTGGGCCTTGAGGGGCTCGGGGTAGCCACCGAGGTAGGTCAGTTCCGCCATGTCTGCATTACTCGTCATATCAAAAGAGCGCCATTGTAGTCAGCGCGTCGCCGCTTGCCTACCGTTTCGGGCCTTGCCTGCGTTGGTACAATGAAAAGGGCCGTCATCGCGGGATGACGGCCCTTTTCGGTCAAGGGGGGCTCAGCGTCTGCGATAGAGGCCCGGATCCACCTCTTCATACTGGCTCACCAGGTATTGATAGAAGGCGAGACTGGAGGGGGAGCTCGGCTTCTTGAGCTCATCGGCCACCCGATCCGGCTTGGCGATGATGAACTTGGGACTCTGGCGCTTGAGGTCGGCCAGCACCCGTTCACGCACGTCGTAGGGTGGGTTGACGTTGGCAAAGAACAGGTAGGCAGAGGCCGGCTGGCGATCGGTCCAGAGGTAATATTGTGGCTGGATGCCATCCACCCAGATCTTGTCGGTGGGGCTGGTCTCGGCCTTGATCCGATCGACCCGCACCTGGGCCGGCGGGTTGAACGGCGTGCCCTTCAGGGTGCCTTCCCAGGCGTTGTTGAGCAGCAGGGCCAGCATGGCGAGCGAAGCGAGCCAGGGGGTGGCGCTGCGCACATCCCAGGCGCGCCACAGGGGCACCAGGATGAGCACCGGCAGGGCCCACAACAGGCTGTTGCCGAGCACTTCGCGCACCCGCTCCAGCGACCACTCCTTGGTGCTCCAGCCGTAACCGAGCTGCTGGGCCAGCAGCCAGCTGGCGGTCAGCACCACCAGGGAGATGCAGAGCAGGCCGAGGCCATCGGCCTGCTGTTCGCTGCGATCCAGCAGGCAGGCGAGCGGCAACAGGGCCAGCGGCAGATAGAGCACATCGTAGTGATCGAACACGTGGCCGGAGACCGAGTTGGCGATCAGGGTGAAGATGACCCCAAACAGGGTGGCGCACAGGGCCGGCAGATACCACTCCTGACGGCGCCCCATCATCAGCACGATGAAGGCGGGCAACAGCATGATGAGACCGGTGCGCAGCAGGCCGACACTGCCCACATCCGGCGAGAAGCCGTTGCCGTAGCTCCCCTCGAAGAAGATGTCGAAGGCATAGTATTTGAATTCGGCCAGCAGGTTGTGATGCTGGAAGTAGGCCAGCAGCGGGCCGCCGACGAGTGCCAGCCCGAGCAGGCTGGAGCAGAGCAGGGAGAGGGCGCAGCGCCACTGTTCGCGCAGGCACCAGTGGCAGAACAGCACCAGATACCAGGCACCCCAGAAGGCGCCGTTGTTGGTGCGCATCCAGGCGACGATGGCAAAGGTGAGCGCGGCCACCAGCGCCGGTCCCCAGCTGCAGCGCTTGTCCAGCAGCATGGTGATGAAGGCCCACTGGGCGATGAGGGCCAGATGGAACGTCCAGTCCTCGGTCATGTTGCCGTAGTAGTAGCGGGTGCCGTAGAGCGCCAGTACCGCCAGCATGCTGCCGAGCCGGGCCCGCAGGGAGAGGCCGAGCTGACCAAACGCCTGCCAGCTGGCCAGCAGCCCCAGCCAGCAGAGTGCCCACTCCAGCAGCCAGATCCCGAAGAAGCCGCCAAGGCCGTAGCCGAGGGCGTCGAGGGCGAAGATCATGGGGCCCTTGATGTCGATCATGTCCCGGTAAAGCACGCCCCCTTCGCTCCACATCTTGCCCATCACCGCAAACAGCGAGGCGTCGAAACCTGGCGCCATGCCGTGGAACAGCGGGTTGCGCAGGCAGAACAGCAAGGCCAGCAAACCGGTGAGCAGGATCACCAGCGGCCGCAGGCCCGGATTGACGCGAGGAGGGGTAAAACGGATGGCATGATTCATGGGTGACCTGTTCCTGCTGGGAAGTCTCGAAAGCGGGCCTATCTTGCCGAGCCTGACAGCACGATGCAATGGGCGAGGGGAATGTGCTTGAAATAATTTGTAAAAGTGCCGCTTTACGGCATGAAAGCGGCACGTTTTCTGACAAAACCGGCTAAAGCGATCTGGCGGGCCACCGCCAAGGGGCCCGGCAGATCCTTACCGGGTGGATGGCCCCTGATACTCCACCAGTGCCGGCGCAGCGGCGAGCTCGGGCAGATAGCGGGCCCAGCGGATGAAGGCATCCGCCAGGGTGATGCCGAGCTCCTGGTTGTGCTGGGTCAGGGTGCGGGCCAGCGCGGTATAGCCCTCCTTGCCGGAGGCGGTGTAGGCGCTGGAAACCCCCCGATAGATGGCATTGGCCTCGACCGGCTGCCACTGGCCGGGGGCGCGCTCCCACTCCAGCCGCGTGATCCGGCGCCCCTTGGGCTGGTCCGCCTGATAACAGAAGCGCACTCCGGCGGTATAGGGGAAGCTGCCGCTGCCATTGCCCGTCACGCCGTTGTTGGTGGCGTTGTCGATGGCACCCTCCAGCGCCTCGGCCAGCTCATGACCGTGCACCCGATAGAGGGTGAGCGGGATGGCGAAGGGCAGCAGGCGGCCGGCGATGTCCGCTTCGCTAAGCGGTCCGGGTTCGAGGGAACAGCGCACCCCGCCGGCATTGTGCAGGGCGAAGTCCACCTGACCGACCTGCTCGCGGGCCCCGGCCAGCATGGCGCTGGCCACCAGGGGGGCCACCTGGCTGCCGGCCGGCAGGCTGGCATCTGGCAGTCGCTGATGGTGCAGCGGCCCGCCAAGGCGGGTCACGATGCGCTGGGTCATGGTCTCGAGCTCGGGCCGGTAGCGTTTGGCCAGCAGTTGCTCGAGCTCTGGCGCCGGCTCGCAGAAGTGCAGCCCGGCCGGCGGCGTCGAGGCAAACGGCCAGGGCTGCCAGGGCAGCCACTCCAGCTGGCCACGGCTGCGCACTACCCGGCCGTGCTGGTCAAACGCCAGCTCGCACACTCCGAGGCAGAGGGCGCTGTGGGCGGCGTGCAGGATGGCGACGCCGTTTCGCATCAGCGGATAGCTGCCCTCGCTCGCCAGACCGAGCGGCGCCAGATCCCCGAGCAGGCTGTGGGTGTGGCCACCGATGATGAGGCTGAGCTCGGGGAAATGCTTGGCCAGCAGTTTGTCCTGCTCCAGCCCCAGGTGGCTCAGCAGAATGATGTGGCGGATGCCGGCGGCCTTGATCTCTGCCAGCGCGGCCTTCAGGGTCTGCTCGATGCCGTGAAAGCGGGTATGGGGATCGGGGCTGGCGATGGCCGCCATCTGCGGCAGCGTGATGCCGAGCAGGGCGAAAGGCACGCCGTCGATGATGCGCCGGTGCCAGGGACGGCTGGCGTCATACAACTGGGGCAGGCCGCGCAGCCGCAGCGGGGCATCGGCGGGCTCCTGACTGCTGTCGAGATTGGCGGCCAGCACCGGAAAATCGAGCTGGCGCAAAAACTCCACCAGCGGCCCGTTGCCCAGATCGAACTCGTGATTGCCGATCACCATGGCGTCCGGTCGCAGCAGGCTCAGCAGGTCGGCGTTGGCGCGCCCCTTGAAGCGGTTGAAATAGAGCGAGCCCTGGAAGGTGTCACCGCCGTGCAGGAACAGGCAGGTCTGGCCCGCCGCGTCGGCTTGTCGGCGCAAGGTGTTGAGCCGGGTCAGGATGCGGGGGTAGCCACCACACTGGGTGCGCCACTCGGACTCGCCTGCGGGGGCGAAGCGCATGGGGGCGCCATCGAAATGGGAGTGGCAGTCACTGAAGTGGGCAAGTTGAACCGTAATACTCATCTCGGTCCTCCTTAGAGAAAAAAGAGCACCGAGTCTACTCCAATGGTGGGGGGAGATACCAGCCCGGCGGCAGGCCGGGCTGGTAGCGCGAGGGAGAGGCGGGGCAGCCGCTCAGGGAGCCCCGGCCAATTTAGGCAGGCACCATGATCTGGGTGGCGAGGATCACCACCAGCAGGCCGACCGCGACCGGCACCGAGGTGCGCTTGACCACTTCGAACGGAGAGAGGTTGCCCATCCCCGCACAGGCGACCACCACTCCGGAGACCGGCGAGATGGTGCGGCCCAGGTTGGAGGCCTGCAGCATGGGGATCACCAGATAGGCGGGGTTGACGCCGAGGCTGGTGGCCAGATGGGGAATAAGCTCCACGAAGGCATAGAAGGGGGCGTTGCCGGACCCCGTGGTAAAGGCGGCCAGGGTGGTGATGACCACCAGCACCAGCATGATGACGATGCCGCCGGTACCAAAGCTCTGGGCCAGATCCAGGAGGTTTGCGATGAAGCCGAGCCCCATCAGCCCCTGGGCAAACACCCCGGCACCCACCAGCAGCATCACCACGCCGGCGAAGGCGTCGGCCATGCTGCGCCAGCACACCTGCAGCCCGTCCAGCAGCTCTTTGCCGTTGCGCTTGCGGGCCAGCTCCAGCAGGGCGGCCAGCACCAGGCAGATGACGATGATGGTAACGATGTCGAGCTTGGGCCCGAGTTTGCCGTCAAACAGCAGCACCCCGATGATGGGAGTGAAGGGCAGGATGGCGTAGAAGCCGGGGGCATCGGTGATGAGATCGCTCGGGGCGACCGCCTCGTTGTGCTCGCCGGCCTTCTGATCCAGATAACGCTGCCAGAAGAAGTGAGTCACCGCCATGGCGGCGATGGCCACCAGCGAAATGGGCAGGGTCAGCTTGAAGGCAAAATCGAGCAGCTCCATGTTGGCGGCCTGGGCAGCCATCACCACGTCCCCGGAGGTGGGGGCCAGGATGATGGCGGCCGGTGAGGCGCACACCGCCGCCGCGGCGCCACGGGAGATCCCCATGTTGACCATCAGCGGGAACAGGGTGGCCATCAAGAGCACACCAAGACCGGTGGCGGAGCTCACCGCCAGCGACATGGCGCAGGCCACCAGATAGGCGGCAACCAGCAGGATGTAGGGGGACTTGATGATGCCAAGCGGCTTGCTGGCCAGCTTCACCAAAATGGTGTTGGCGCCGATGTGGCTCATGTAGCCGGCGAAGCCGCACAGCACCATGATCAGCATGCCGAGACCACCGCCCCGATCCACCAGCAGGAAGCGCACGTATTCGAAGATGTCGGTGGCCACGTGGCCGGTGGAGGTGACGCTGGTGGGCAGTACCGCCTTGCCCATCAGGGCGGTGATCGCCAGCAGCAGCAAGCCGCCGCTGAGCAACACCCCGGTGGCCGAGTAGCCCTTGAAGATGTAGCGACCCACAGCCAGGGTGACCAGGGTGCCGATAAGGAGTTCCATCATAGAGTGAGTTCCTGAGTACGAATGAAGGTGGATGCATTCCTGGCGTCAACTTGGAGGTTAATCTGGCCAATCCCGAAATGTATCGACATAAAACTCGGCGATTATTATCCAATAAGGGGTATCTCGCCATGATGTTGCGCATCACTTGTGATCTTGCTTGCAAATCAATGGCGGTGCGGGGTTGCGACTTGTCAACCTGACACTTAGGCTTTGTGACGGGAGTAGGTGACAGTCGCGGGGATCGCGGTTAATCTCCTGCTTCGAGTATTAATGCGTTGATTATTAATTAAAATAACAACCCCGCCAGCAACGAGGTCAAGGCAGCAGAGATGGGAATGGTCAGCAAAGTTTTCATGGTGGCATTGATGTTGTTCGCCGCCACGGCCGGGGCCGAGAGTTCCCATTACACCGGTATCAAGGCGGTGCCTGACATCAAGGTCGACTTTCAGTTTTATCGGGTTTCCGGACCGGACGTGGCGAGCCTGGCGCGCCAGATGACCAGCGCGGGCACTGCCCGGGCCAACGGCCACATCGGCATGGCCAGCTACCAACTCTCCTGGCAGTTGCAGACCCGTCCCGAGGCGCAGCGCTGCGAGCTGGAACAAGTCAGGGTCACCACCCGGATCAAGGTGATGGTGCCGAACTGGATGGACAAGGCCAAGGCCTCCGCTGCCGAGCGCCAGAAGTGGGACAAGCTGGTGGCCGCCATGTTTGATTACGAGAGCCGCCACAAGGATATCTTGCTGGAGAGCGTCAGCCAGCTCGGCATCCAGCTGGCGCAGCTGCCGGTGGAGCGAGACTGCGCCGCCCTGGAATATCAGGCCTGGCAACGGGGGCAGGGGGTACTGGCCAGCTCGCGCCAGCGTTTCAGCCAGTTGCAGCAGCAGACCGATCACGGTCGCAAGCTGGGCCTTAACTGGCCAAAGGGCATCTGAGCCCGACAGGATTTGATCGAACAAAAAGGGCTCCCGTCGGGGAGCCCTTTTTGTTGTTGCGCCTTGCCGAGCACCTTAGCGCTCACTGGAGTGGCTTGCCCTTGAGCAGCTTGCGCACCCAGTAGCGGGCCGGGTGGAGCGCCTCCAGCAGATCGGCTGCCAGCGGCAGCGGATCGCCGCAGATCTCGCTGGCCAGCAGCTCGCCGCAAAGGGGCGCCGAGCAGAGTCCCCGCGAGCCGAGCGCCCCCAGCACATAGAGGCCGGGATGCAGCGGCAACGGCGGTGCGTTTTGCTGATCGCCCTGCAGTCCGGCGTAGTGATCCGCCAGGTTGGCCAAGCTGGCGACTGGTCCCGCCACCGGCAGGTGATCCCGGCTGGCACTGCGCACGCCGACCCGGGCCTGATCGCCACTCACATCCACCTCGGCGGGCCAGCTCTGCTGCGGCAGGCAGGCTTGCAGCCGCGCCTGGTTCTGGGCCTGCTCGTCGGCGTGAAACCCGAGGTCGGTCTGGTTGCGGCCATAGCTGGCGCCGATGCAGTGGTGATCGTGGTGGGCCGGAGTGAGGTAGCCATCGTAGCAGAGCACGGTGTTGAGCTTGCTCAAGCTCACCGAGGTAGGCACATAGCTCACCTGGCCGCGCACCGGATAGAGCGGCAGTTCGGCAAAGGGGATGAGCGCAGGCAACTGATGGCCGGCGGCCACCACCAGATTGGGGGCTTGCCAGCGGCGCCCGTCACGAGACTCGACCTGCCAGCCATCGGCCTGTGCGGCAATGGCGATCACCTCGGTATTGAAAACCACCTCAAGCAACCCGCTGGCTTGTGCTTCCTTGATGGCGGCGCGGGTGAGATCCGCCGGGCAGAGCCAGCCCCCCTGCGGATAGCTGACGCCACCGTGACCGCAGGGCAGGCCGACCACTTGCTCAACCTCCGGCTCGGAAAGTACCTGCATCAGCTCGGGCGGGAAGGGGCCTTGCGCCATCTTGGCCAGCTTGGCGGTGGACTTGTCGTCATAGCCGAGCTGGGTGACGCCGCACAGCGAGAAGGCGACGGGGTGGCGCTCCGCCAGGGACAACAGTCGGCTTCTGGCAAAGCCGAAGGCCAGCGAATAGAAGCGCGACAGGGCATCGTGCTCGCCGTTGAGCAGCGGGTAGAGGGCCCCCTGCCGGTTGCCGGAGGCGCCGGTCGCCGGCTCGCCATCCTGGCACAAGAGCGTCACCTTGCGGCCTCGCTCCACCAAGGAGAGCGCCGTCATGGCCGAGGCGATGCCGCCACCGATGATCAGCACCTCACCCGCGCGGCCGGCGGGTCTGGCATACCAGGGGGCGATGGTCTGCTGTGGCTGTTTCTCTGCACGATCCCCGGCCAGCATCTCCCGCTTGCTGCCGTGTCCTTTCACCTTCTGCATGGCAAAACCGGCGGCAATCAGGCCGCGGCGCACGAAGCCGGCACAGGTAAAGGTGGCGATGGTGGCGTGGGGACGCGCCAGGCGGGCCAGGCCGTCGAACAACTCTTGCGTCCACATCTCGGGATTTTTGGCAGGGGAGAAGCCATCCAGATACCAGGCGTCCACCAGCCCGTCTGCCGGGTGGGGCACCTGGGGCAGCATCTCCTTGATGTCGCCAAACCAGAGATCGAGCCGGATCCGGCCGCCGGCAAAGAGCAGCCGATGACAACCTGCGACGGGCAGCGGCCACTGCGCGATGAGGGGCTGGCTGAAGGTGGCAAGCTCTGGCCAGGCGGCCAGCGCCTTGCGCAGATCCTCCCGGGTCAGCGGGTATTTTTCGAAGCTGATGAAGTGGAGGCGGGCACCGTTGCCGGATTGGGGCGCCTGTTCCAGAAAGGCGGCCATTGTCGCCAGAAAGTTAAGACCTGTGCCGAAACCTGTCTCACCTATCACGAAAATGTCACTATCGTGATGCGAAAATCGCGCTGGCAGCCGATTTTGCTGCAAAAAGACGTAGCGGGTTTCACTTAGACCGTTATCATTGGAAAAGTACACATCCCCGAACTCACTGGAGACTGGAGTTCCCGCTTCATTCCAGTCCAATCGGGCATGATGTAAGGATGTTTGACTCACGTTTTCCTCTGCTCGCGTCACAAAATCGCGGGCATTCTACGTGAAAGCAGACCAGTTTGGCAGCCGAAAGCGGGTAGACTTGGCGCCAGTTTTTCCAGACGAGATGAATTAATGAGAAGAGCAGTGATCACCGGTATCGGCGTCATCTCCAGTATCGGCAACAACAAGGAAGAAGTGCTGGCCTCCCTGAAAGCAGGCAAATCTGGCATCACCTATTCCGAGCAGTTCGAACAGTACAACCTGCGCAGCCGTGTCTGGGGTAACATCAAACTCGACCCGTCTGAACTGATCGACCGTAAAGTCATGCGTTTCATGGGTGATGCAGCGGCTTATGCCTATCTCTCCATGCAACAGGCCATCGAAGACGCCGGTTTGCCGGAAGAGATGGTGTCCAACGAGCGTTCCGGTATCGTGACCGGCTCCGGTGGCGCCTCTGGCAAGAACACCTCCGAGTCTGCGGATATCGCTCGCGAGAAGGGCGTCAAGCGTGTGGGCCCCTACATGGTGCCGCGCACCATGTCCTCCACCACCTCCGCCTGCCTGGCCACCCCGTTCAAGATCAAGGGTGTCAACTACACCATCAGCTCCGCCTGCGCCACCTCTGCCCACTGCATCGGTCACGCTCTGGAACTGATCCAGCTCGGCAAGCAGGACATCGTCTTCGCCGGCGGTGGCGAGGAGCTGGACTGGTCTTCCACCATCCAGTTCGATGCCATGGGCGCCCTGTCCACCAAGTACAACGACACCCCGGAAAAAGCCTCCCGTACCTATGATGCGGATCGCGACGGTTTCGTCATCTCCGGTGGTGGCGGCATCCTGGTGGTCGAGGAGCTGGAACATGCCCTGGCCCGTGGTGCTCACATCTACGCCGAGATCACCGGTTACGGTGCCACTTCCGACGGCTACGACATGGTCGCGCCGAGCGGTGAAGGCGCAGTGCGTTGCATGAAGATGGCGATGCAGGGTGTCGGCAAGGTGGATTACATCAACACCCACGGTACCTCCACTCCGGTCGGTGACACCAAGGAGCTGGAAGCCATCCAGACGCTGTTTGGCAGCAATGCGCCCAAGCTCTCCGCCACCAAGGCCATGACTGGTCATGCCCTGGGTGCTGCCGGCGTGCACGAGGCCGTCTACTCCCTGCTGATGATGGAACACTGCTTCATCGCCCCCAGCATCAACATCGAGACCCTGGACGAGAAGGCCGAAGGCCTGCCCATCGTGCGCGAGTACGAAGAGGCGGATCTCAATACCGTCATGTCCAACAGCTTCGGCTTTGGCGGGACCAACGCCTCCCTGGTGTTCAGCAAGTTCAAGGCTTGATGAGCCCACCATGAGTTGCAAAAAAGGCGCCGCAAGGCGCCTTTTTTATTGGGTGATCGTCAGCCCCGTTGCGGCAGCGGCAGTCGCATGTAGGTCGCACCCTCGCCATATTCGGTGAGGGACTTGCGGGTACTGGCCGGCTGGAAGCCCTGCTTGCGCCAGAAGGCCGGCGCATCCTGCACCGCCACCAGACCGGCGTGCTCAAACCCTTCGTCTGCGGCAAACGCAAGGGCGGTGGCGAGCAGCCGCTGCCCTATGCCCTTGCCGCGGGCCTGCCGTGAGACGGCGAGATCGTGCAGATAGAACTCGTCGTTGCCGGCCAGGCGCTGAATGGGGACGGAGAGCGGCGGTGGCTGGTGGGCGCGCCAGGGGTGGCAGAGCAAATAGCCCAGCACCTGGCCCTGGTGTTCGGCCACCCAGCAGCAGGCGGGGGCCAGTTCGGCCTTGTTGCTCATGACTTCGATGGGCTCAGGATCCAGCTGGTGATAACACTCGTCCTGAATGGCCATGATGGCGGGCCAGTCGTTGGCCCGGGTCGTGCGGATCTTGATCATAGTGGTGGGGCATGGCTGCCCGAAAACGCTGATTAAACAATGGATTCGTCAACCAGCGTACCAGAACCGGGTCATGAACTGAACAGACATCTCCAAATGATGCCTTTTTTGATCAGCGCGCTGCCTGCTTGCTGACGACCTTGATGAGCTGGTAGCGCAGGGAAGGGGCATCTGCCGGCACATCGGTGAGCTGCTGCTTGCTGACGGTCAGCTGATAGCGGTAGCCGGCTTCAAACTGAAAGCCTTCAATCTGCTGATAGAACAGGGTCCAGGGCTGCTGCTCGTCACTGCGCACCTGCATGCACTGCATGGGACCGACACCGACGCAGTGTACCAGCTGGCTGTTGACGTAGAGGGTCTCGCCTGCAGTTGGCGTGGGGGCGCTTTGACAGGCGCTGAGCAGCAGGGCGGCAGCGGCGCTGAGGAACTGTGGTCTCATGATGAACTCCTTCGATGGAAAGGGGGGCATTAGAGCGGCAAATAAAAAGGCGGTCAATGACCGCCTTTGTAACAAAAAATCCGAAACCCGTGACTCAACGCTGGTCGAGCGGGGTGAACTCGCGTTGCGGCTGACCGGTATAGAGCTGACGCGGACGGCCGATCTTCTGATCCGGATCCGAGTGCATTTCGTTCCAGTGGGCAATCCAGCCGATGGTACGGGAGATGGCGAAGATCACGGTGAACATGGACATGGGGATGCCGATGGCCTTCATGATGATGCCGGAGTAGAAGTCCACGTTCGGGTAGAGCTTCTTCTCGATGAAGTAGGGGTCGGAGAGCGCGATGCGTTCCAGCTCCATGGCCACGTCCAGCAGCGGATCCTTGATCTGCAGCTCGGTCAGTACCTCGTGACAGGTTTCGCGCATCACGGTGGCACGGGGATCGTGGTTCTTGTAGACCCGGTGACCGAAGCCCATCAGACGGAACGGATCGTTCTTGTCCTTGGCCTTGGCGATGTACTCGGGAATGCGGTCAACGGAGCCGATCTCCTCGAGCATCTTGAGGCAGGCTTCGTTGGCACCGCCGTGGGCCGGTCCCCACAGGGAGGCGATCCCCGCGGCGATACAGGCAAACGGGTTGGCGCCGGAGGAGCCGGCCAGACGCACGGTGGAGGTGGAGGCGTTCTGCTCGTGGTCCGCATGCAGGGTGAAGATGCGGTCCATGGCGCGTTCGACGATGGGGTTGACCTTGTACTCTTCGGTCGGCACGCCAAACATCATGTGCAGGAAGTTGCCGGCATAGGAGAGGGCGTTACGCGGCTGCATGAACGGCTGACCGATGGAGTACTTGTAGCACATGGCGGCCAGGGTCGGCATCTTGGAGAGCAGACGGAAGGCGCAGATCTCGCGGTGCTCTTCGTTGTTGATGTCGAGGGCATCGTGATAGAAGGCGGAGAGCGCACTGACCACGCCGCACATGACGGCCATGGGGTGGGCATCACGACGGAAGCCGCGGAAGAAGAAGGCAATCTGCTCGTGCACCATGGTGTGGCGGGTGACCAGACGTTCGAATTCCGTGTACTGCGCCTTGGTGGGCGCCTCGCCGTACAGCAGGATGTAGCAGACTTCCAGATAGCTGGCCTGGGTGGCCAACTGGGCGATGGGGTAACCACGGTGCAGCAAGACACCCTGATCGCCATCTATGTACGTAATGGATGATTTGCAAGAACCGGTTGCCATAAAACCGGGGTCGAAGGTGAAGTACCCTTGCGCGCCCAGTTTTCTGACATCGATCACGTCGGGTCCGACAGTTCCTGACAGGATCGGGAGTTCTACCGGGTCTTTACCGGGTAGATGTAGGGTGGCTATCTTATCAGCCATAGCACGTCTCCTTTGCTCTTTTATAATTTGATTCCAGCTCTACTTTATTACGAGTTTGATGACGCTGGCAAAGGTTCTGACCCGTACCAGGGCGGCTGGAGCGCCTTATTTGAAACAGAGTTCAGGGCTGTTGTCAATTTTGCTGGATGATCATTAATGATTTGTTAAATGAGTTGTGAGATCTGGTTTACGGTTTTGGGTTTTCTTTGTAGCTAATTGATTGTCATTGGTTAAGCCCGCCGATATACTGCGCCTCGTGGGTGATGGCTGTCGGTGTTTGAAACGCTTTCGCAAAGCTAGATGTGATATTGAAAATGTTATTTTTGGCTTTCCTGAGTTGTTTTGGTAACAAAAACCTAACAAATGCCACTCCATGCCCTCATAAGCGTGTAAAAACAATAACTAACGTGCTCAATGGAGCTGAGTGGGCAAAGCCGTGAAAAATAAACAGAGACCTGTAAACCTCGACCTACAGACGATCAGCTTTCCTGTCACCGCCATCGCTTCCATCTTGCATCGTGTCTCAGGGGTCATCACCTTTGTGGCGCTCTCAATCTTGCTGTGGATGCTTGGTACTTCACTCGCCTCTCCCGAAGGATTTGAGACCGTGGTGTCCATCATGGACAACTTCCTGGTCAAATTCGTGCTGTGGGGGATCCTGACTGCGCTGGCTTACCACATTGTGGGCGGACTGCGTCACCTGGTCATGGACATGGGCTATTGGGAAGAGCTGGAATCCGGTAATCAGAGTGCCCGCGTGGCCTTCGTGATCACCGCGGTTTTGGCGGTATTGGCGGGGGTACTGGTATGGTAACCAATTCTGCAACCTTCGGGCGCAGCGGCGTTCACGATTACATCCTGATCCGCGCCACCGCCCTCATCATGACCTGTTATGTCCTCTACCTGGTGGGCTTTGTCGCGTTCAACGACATCAGCTACGAGGTGTGGACCGGCTTCTTCGCCAAAACCTTCACCAAGGTGTTCACCCTGTTGGCGCTGCTGTGCGTACTGATCCACGCCTGGATCGGTCTGTGGCAGGTGCTGACCGACTATATCAAGCCGGTGGGGTTGCGCGGTGCGCTGCAATTTGCCCTGGTAGTGGTGCTGTTCGTCTACCTGATGACCGGCTTCGTTGTACTGTGGGGGGTGTAAGGTGACTATTCCAACTCGTGAATTTGATGCGGTGGTGATCGGTGCCGGTGGCGCCGGCATGCGCGCCGCGCTGCAGATTGCCCAATCCGGCAAGAGCTGCGCTCTGTTATCCAAGGTATTCCCGACCCGTTCTCACACGGTTTCTGCCCAGGGCGGGATCACGGTTGCGCTGGGCAATGCCCACGACGACAACTGGCAGTGGCACATGTACGACACCGTCAAGGGCTCCGATTACATCGGTGATCAGGAAGCCATTGAATACATGTGCAAGACCGGCCCCGAGGCCGTTTATGAACTGGAGAACATGGGCCTGCCCTTCTCCCGCTTCGACAACGGCACCGTCTATCAGCGTCCGTTTGGCGGCCAGTCCAAGAATTTCGGTGGCGAGCAGGCGGCCCGTACCGCGGCGGCAGCCGACCGTACCGGTCACGCCCTGCTGCACACCCTCTATCAGCAAAACGTCAAGAACAAGACCACCGTCTTCTCCGAGTGGTATGCGCTGGATCTGGTGAAGAACCAGGACGGCCACATCGTCGGCTGTACCGCCATCGACATGGAGAGCGGTGAAGTCGTCTACTTCAAGGCCAAGGCCACGGTGCTCGCCACCGGCGGCGCCGGGCGCATCTACCAGTCCACCACCAACGCCCATATCAACACCGGTGATGGCGTCGGCATGGCGCTGCGCGCCGGGGTCGGCGTGCAGGACATGGAGTTCTGGCAGTTCCACCCGACCGGCATCGCCGGGGCAGGGGTGCTGGTGACCGAAGGGTGCCGCGGTGAAGGCGGCTACCTGCTCAATAAAGACGGCGAGCGCTTCATGGAGCGTTATGCGCCGAACGCCAAGGATCTGGCCGGTCGCGACGTGGTGGCCCGTTCCATCATGATCGAGATCCGCGAAGGTCGCGGCTGCGACGGTCCCTGGGGCCCGCACATCAAGCTCAAGCTGGATCACCTCGGCAAAGAGGTGCTGGAATCCCGTCTGCCGGGCATCTGCGAGCTCTCTCGCACCTTCGCCCACGTGGATCCGGTCAAAGAGCCCATCCCCATCATTCCGACCTGCCACTACATGATGGGCGGCGTGCCGACCAACGTGAACGGCCAGTGCCTGACCCAGGACAAGGACGGCAACGACGTGCCGGTAGTCGGTCTGTTTGCGGTGGGCGAAATCGCCTGCGTCTCCGTGCACGGTGCCAACCGTCTGGGCGGCAACTCGCTGCTGGACCTGGTGGTATTTGGCCGCGCCGCCGGCATGCACCTGGTCAACACCCTGAGCGAGATGGAGCACGGCCGCGCCGCCTCCGACGCTGATATCGACGCCGCGCTGTCCCGCTTCAATCGTTGGGAAAATTGCCGTGACGGTGAAGATCCGGTGCAGATCCGCAAGGACCTGCAGCGCTGCATGCAGAACAACTTCTCCGTATTCCGGGAAGGCGATGCCATGGCCGAAGGGCTGGCCGAGCTGAAACTCATCCGCGAGCGCCTCAAGAACGCCCGTCTGGACGACACCTCCAAGGAGTTCAACACCCAGCGCATCGAGTGCCTGGAGCTGGACAACCTGATGGAGACGGCCTATGCCACCGCGGTGGCTGCCAACTTCCGTACCGAGAGCCGGGGCGCCCACAGCCGCTTCGATTTCCCGGAGCGTGACGATGAAAGCTGGCTGTGCCACAGCCTCTATCATCCGGACACCGAGTCCATGACCCGTCGCGCTGTCAACATGTCACCCAAGACCCGTGAGGCGTTCCCGCCCAAGGTCCGGACTTACTGATTGCGGAGCTAGCCCTATGAACGTCACATTCTCTGTCTACAGATACAATCCGGATGTTGATAACGTCCCCCATATGAAGGAATATCGTCTTGATATTCCTGAAGGTTCCGACATGATGGTGCTCGACGCACTGATCCAGCTCAAAGAGCTGGATCCCACGCTCGCCTTCCGCCGCTCTTGCCGCGAAGGGGTCTGTGGATCTGACGGTCTCAACATGAATGGCAAGAACGGTCTTGCCTGCATCACCCCGCTCTCCGATCTGCTGAAGAAGGGCAATAACGTCGTTATCCGCCCCTTGCCAGGCCTGCCGGTGATCCGTGATCTGGTGATCGACATGACCCAGTTCTACACCCAGTGGGAGAAGGTCAAACCCTTCCTCATCAACGACGAAAAATTGCCGCCCGTGCGTGAGCACCTGCAATCCCCCGAAGAGCGCGCCAAGCTGGATGGCCTGTACGAGTGTATTCTCTGTGCCTGCTGCTCCACCTCTTGCCCCTCCTTCTGGTGGAACCCGGACAAGTTCATCGGCCCGGCCGGTCTGCTCGCCGCCTATCGCTGGCTGGCGGACAGCCGCGATACCGCTGCTACCGATCGACTGGGTAATCTGGATGACGCCTTCAGCGTGTTCCGTTGCCACGGCATCATGAACTGCGTGAACGTCTGTCCCAAGGGCTTGAACCCGACCAAGGCCATCGGTCAGATCAAGTCGATGCTGCTCAATCGGGCTGTTTAGTATCAGGGCCAGGGCGTCACGCGCCAGGCCCGACCTCTGGATAGCCATCCGTCACCATGGCTGGATGGCTATTTAAACCCTACAAGCTGCGCTGCAGTGAACAAGATGTACAAGGGATAGAAATGCATAACGGCGTGATGAAGGCCTGGTTGGAGTCATCTCACCTGGCTGGTGCGAATGCAAGCTATATTGAGGATTTGTACGAATCCTTCCTGGAAGACCCCGAGTCCGTAGCCGAAGAGTGGCGCAGCCTGTTTAGCTCGCTGCCCCAGGTCAATGGCCATGCGATAGAACAACCTCACTCCCGAGTCCGCGATTATTTCCGTCGCCTGGCCAAGGATCCCTCCCGCTACAGTGCCCCCGTCTCCGATCCGCAAGTGGATGCCAAGCAGGTGCGGGTATTGCAGCTGATCAACGCCTTCCGCTTCCGTGGCCATCAAAACGCCAATCTGGATCCGCTCGGCCTCTGGGCGCGTGAAACCGTTGCCGAACTGGATCCCGCGTTTCACAACCTGCAGGGCGCAGACATGGAGGCCACCTTCAACGTGGGCTCCTACGCCATCGGTCGCGAGACCATGGTGCTTTCCGATTTGTATGCCTCGCTGAAGAAAACCTACTGCGGCAGCATCGGCGCCGACTACATGCACCTCACCTCCACCGAGGAGAAGCGCTGGCTGCAACAGCGTCTCGAATCCATCGAAGGGACGGGGAGCTACACCCTGGAAGAGAAGACCCGCTTCCTCGAGAGCCTGACCGCCGCCGAAGGGCTGGAAAAATACCTGGGCGCCAAATTCCCGGGAGCCAAGCGTTTCTCCCTGGAAGGGGGCGATGCCATGGTGCCCATGCTCAAAGAGCTGATCCGTCGCGCCGGTGAGCAGGGCTGCAAAGAGGCCGTTATCGGCATGGCCCACCGTGGCCGTCTCAACGTGCTGATCAACGTGCTGGGCAAGCGCGCCCAGGACCTGTTCGACGAGTTTGCCGGCAAACACGGCGAATCCTGGGGCACGGGTGACGTGAAGTACCACATGGGCTTCTCGTCCGACTTCGCCACCCCGGGCGGCAACGTCCACCTGGCGCTCGCCTTCAACCCGTCTCACCTCGAGATCGTCAACCCTGTGGTCATCGGCTCGGTCCGTGCCCGTATGGACCGCCGTGGTGACAAGGACGGCTCGACCGTACTGCCTATCACCATCCACGGCGACTCGGCCATGGCCGGTCAGGGCGTGGTGGCCGAGACCTTCAACATGTCCCAGACCCGTGCCTATGGCGTGGGCGGGACGGTGCGCATCGTCATCAACAACCAGGTGGGTTTCACCACCTCTTACATCCGTGACCTGCGCTCTACCGAATATTGCACCGACATCGCCAAGGCGGTGCAGGCCCCCGTGCTGCACGTCAACGGTGATGACCCGGAAGCCGTGGTGCTGGTGACCCAGATTGCGCTGGATTACCGCAACACCTTCAAGCGCGACGTGGTGATCGAGCTGGTCTGCTACCGTCGTCACGGTCACAACGAGGCCGACGAGCCGAGTGCGACCCAGCCGCTGATGTACCAGAAGATCAAACAGCACCCGACCCCGCGCAAGATCTACGCCGACCAGCTGGTGGCGGAAGGCTGCATCAGTCAGGAGCTGGCCACTACCCTGGTCAACGAATATCGCGAGACCCTGGATCGCGGTGAACGGGTGAGCAAGGAGTGGCGTCCGATGGAGCTGCACTCCGTCGACTGGACCCCTTATCTCGGTCACGACTGGGCCATGGCTTATGACAGCACAGTGCCGATGGATCATCTGAAGTCCCTCGGCGAGCGGATCAGCCAGTACCCGGCCACCCACGTGCTGCAGCGCCAGGTCGAGAAGATCTACGAAGACCGTCGCCTGATGGCCGCCGGCGAGAAGCTGCTGGACTGGGGCTTTGCCGAGACCCTGGCCTACGCCACCCTGGTGGACAAAGGCTCGCGCATCCGCTTCACCGGTGAAGACTCCGGCCGTGGCACCTTCTTCCACCGCCACGCCGTGCTGCACAGCCAGACCGATGCCAGCACCTACACCCCGCTGTGCAACCTGCACGACGAACAGGGCCCGTTCGAGGTGTACGACTCGGTGCTGACCGAGAACGCGGTACTGGCGTTTGAATATGGCTACGCCAGCGCCGAGCCGGCCGGCCTCACCATCTGGGAAGCCCAGTTCGGTGACTTCGCCAACTGTGCCCAGGTGGTGGTGGATCAGTTCCTCTCTTCCGGCGAGCAGAAGTGGGGCCGGATGTGCGGCCTGACCATGCTGCTGCCGCACGGCTACGAAGGGCAGGGCCCGGAGCACTCCTCCGCCCGTCTGGAGCGCTATCTGCAAATGTGTGCCCAGCACAACATGCAGGTGTGCGTGCCCTCTACCCCGGCGCAGGTGTTCCACATGCTGCGTCGCCAGGTGGTGCGCCCGATGCGCCGTCCGCTCATTGTGATGACGCCCAAATCCCTGCTGCGCCACCCGCTGGCGGTGAGCAAGCTCGAAGAGCTGGCCGAAGGCACCTTCCAGAACGCCATCGGCGAGATCGATGCGCTGGATCCGAAGGGCGTCAAGCGCGTGGTGTTCTGCTCCGGCAAGGTCTACTACGACCTGCTCGATGCCCGTCGCAAGGCCGAGCAGCAAGATGTGGCGCTGGTGCGAATTGAGCAGCTCTACCCCTTCCCGGAAGAGGAAGTGCGCGCCATCCTGGCAGACTATGCCCACGTCACCGACTTTGTCTGGTGTCAGGAAGAGCCGCAGAACCAGGGCGCCTGGTACTGCACCCGTCATCACTACGACAGCGTGCTGCCAAGCCATGCCCGTCTGCGTTATGCCGGTCGCCCGGCGTCGGCTTCACCGGCCGTCGGTTACATGTCAGTCCACGCCAAGCAGCAAAAAGCCCTGGTGGAAGACGCGCTGACCCTGGAATAAACCCGTTGCGAAGGAGAGGGCACGTCGTTGCGCCGACCCTCTCCGACTCTGGAACAAGCCTGCTGGCCAAGAAGTAACAAGGAACTGATTAGATGACTATCGAGATCAAAGTACCGGACCTGCCGGAATCAGTGGCGGATGCCACCATCGCCACCTGGCACAAGAAACCGGGTGATCTGGTTGCCCGTGATGAAGTGCTGGTCGACATCGAGACCGACAAGGTCGTGCTGGAAGTGCCGGCGCCGGAAGCCGGCGTGCTGGGCGACATCCTGCAAAGCGAAGGCGCGACCGTGCTCTCCCGCCAGCTGATCGCCATGCTCAAGCCTGCCCCGGTGGCCGGTGAAGAGACCAAGGAGAAGCCGGTTGAAGTGGTGGCCGATGACGCTGCCGATGGTCTGAGCCCCTCCGTGCGCCGCCTGGTGGCCGAGCATGACATCGACGTCGCCAAGCTGACCGGTACCGGCAAGGGCGGTCGCGTCACCAAGGAAGACGTGGAAGCCTTCATCAAGGGTGGCAACAAGCCTGCCGCCGCCCCGGTTGCCGCTGCAGCCCCGGCTGCACCGGTCGCCCCGCTGGCCGGTCGCACCGAGAAACGCGTGCCCATGACCCGTCTGCGCAAGCGCATCGCCGAGCGTCTGCTGGAGGCCAAGAACACCACCGCCATGCTGACCACCTTCAACGAGATCAACATGGCGCCCATCATGAAGCTGCGCAAGCAGTACGGCGAGATCTTCGAGAAGAAGCACGGCATCAAGCTCGGCTTCATGTCCTTCTACGTGAAGGCGGTGGTGGAATCCCTCAAGCGCTACCCGGAAGTGAACGCGGCGCTGGACGGTGACGACATCGTCTACCACAACTACTTCGACGTCAGCATCGCCGTCTCCACCCCCCGTGGTCTGGTGACCCCGGTGCTGCGTGACTGCGACAACATGAGCCTGGCCGACATCGAGAAGGCCATCAAAGACCTGGCCGGCAAGGGCCGTGACGGCAAGCTGACCGTGGATGAACTGACCGGCGGCAACTTCACCATCACCAACGGTGGCGTGTTTGGCTCCCTGATGTCCACCCCGATCATCAACCCGCCCCAGAGCGCCATTCTGGGCATGCACAAAATCCAGGACCGCCCCATGGCCGTCGACGGCAAGGTCGAGATCCTGCCGATGATGTACCTGGCGCTCTCCTACGATCACCGCATCATCGACGGCCGCGAGTCGGTGGGCTTCCTGGTCTCCATCAAGGAGCTCTTGGAAGATCCGACCCGTCTGCTGCTGGACGTCTAAAGACATCGGCCGGACCGGCAAGCCTTCGGCTTGACGGCTCGCGCCACAAGCTTGCTGCCGGACTTCCCGTTCGGCGGCAAGCGGGGGCCAAGCCGGCCTCGACGGAACGTCTGAGTGAAAGTGAAATTAGAAAGATAACGAGGGGCCGCCTTGGCCCCTTTCACAGGGGATTGAGAAACACGAGCCCCGGACGGAAATACCTACAACACGGATAGAGCATCTATGAATCTGCATGAATATCAGGCAAAACAGCTGTTTGCCGAGTATGGCCTGCCGGTCTCCGAAGGTTATGCCTGTGCCACCCCGCAGGAAGCGGCCGAAGCGGCCGACAAGATTGGCGGCAACACCTGGGTCGTCAAGTGCCAGGTCCACGCCGGTGGCCGCGGTAAAGCGGGCGGCGTCAAGCTGGCCAAGAGCAAGGACGAGATCCGTGCCTTCGCCCAGAACTGGCTCGGCAAGAACCTGGTGACCTATCAGACTGACGCCAACGGTCAGCCGGTTACCAAGATCCTGGTGGAATCTTGCACCGACATCGCCAAGGAGCTCTATCTGGGCGCCGTGGTTGACCGTGGCTCTCGCCGCGTGGTCTTCATGGCCTCTACCGAAGGTGGCGTGGAGATTGAGAAAGTCGCCCACGAAACCCCGGAACTGATTCACAAAGCCGCCATCGATCCGCTGGTTGGTCCGCAGCCTTATCAGGCCCGCGAGCTGGCCTTCAAACTGGGTCTGGTTGGCGAGCAGATCAAGCAGTTCACCAAGATCTTCATGGGTCTGGGCCAGATGTTCCTGGACTGCGACTTCGCCCTGCTGGAAATCAACCCGCTGGTGATCACCGCTCAGGGCAACCTGCACTGCCTGGACGGCAAGATCAACATCGATGCCAACGCCCTGTACCGTCAGCCCAAGCTGCGCCAGATGCACGATCCATCCCAGGATGACCCCCGCGAAGCGCACGCCGCCCAGTGGGAGCTGAACTATGTGGCGCTCGATGGCAACATCGGTTGCATGGTCAACGGCGCAGGTCTGGCCATGGGCACCATGGACATCGTCAACCTGCACGGCGGTTCACCGGCCAACTTCCTGGACGTCGGCGGCGGCGCCACCAAGGAGCGGGTGACCGAGGCGTTCAAGATCATCCTCTCCGACAGCAAGGTACAAGCCGTGCTGGTCAACATCTTCGGTGGCATCGTGCGCTGCGACATGATCGCGGAAGGCATCATCGGCGCCGTCAAGGAAGTGGGGGTGAAAGTGCCCGTGGTGGTGCGTCTGGAAGGCAACAATGCCGAACTGGGTGCCCGTAAACTGGCCGACAGCGGCCTCAATATCATCGCCGCAACGAGTCTGACTGACGCAGCTCAGCAAGTGGTAAAAGCAGCGGAGGCCAAATAATGAGCGTTCTGATCAACAAAGACACCAAGGTGATCTGCCAGGGCTTTACCGGCGGTCAGGGCACTTTCCACTCCGAACAGGCGATTGCCTACGGTACCCAGATGGTCGGCGGCGTCTCCCCGGGCAAGGGTGGCACTACCCACCTGGGCCTGCCGGTGTTCAACACAGTCCGTGACGCCGTGGAAGCCACCGGCGCCACTGCCTCCGTCATCTATGTGCCGGCCCCGTTCTGCAAGGACGCGATCCTGGAAGCCATCGATGCCGGCATCAAGCTCATCGTCACCATCACCGAAGGCATCCCGACTCTGGACATGCTGGACGTCAAGGTGAAGCTGCAGGAAACCGGCGTACGGATGATCGGCCCCAACTGCCCGGGCGTCATCACCCCGGGTGAATGCAAGATCGGCATCATGCCAGGCCACATCCACAAGCCGGGCAAGGTGGGCATCGTCTCCCGCTCCGGCACCCTGACCTATGAAGCGGTCAAGCAGACCACGGACGAGGGCTTCGGCCAGTCCACCTGCGTCGGCATCGGTGGCGACCCCATCCCGGGTTCCAACTTCATCGACATCCTGGAGATGTTCCAGAATGACCCGCAGACCGAAGCCATCGTGATGATCGGCGAGATCGGCGGCAATGCCGAGGAAGACGCGGCGGCCTACATCAAGGCCCACGTCACCAAGCCGGTGGTCTCCTACATCGCGGGCGTCACCGCCCCGGCAGGTAAGCGCATGGGTCATGCGGGCGCCATCATCGCCGGTGGTAAAGGCACCGCGGCCGAGAAATTTGCCGCCCTGGAAGATGCCGGCGTGAAAACCGTGCGCTCCCTGGCCGATATCGGCAAAGCCCTGCGTGAAGTGACCGGCTGGTAATTTCTTCCGGTCCGTTATCTCTGATTAAAATGCCGCCCAATGGGCGGCATTTTTATTTCTAATGATTTGACATTATTATCTGTTCTCGTGAATTTAAGAATGCTTTTCTATTTTGGTAAAGAGGATATATGGAAATTTCATTGCTTGCGGATAGTCCGCATGAAGTATCGACAATCGTCGACTGGTATTTCGATGAATGGGCCTCTCATGTGCCCGGTGTTACGAAAGAGATGGTACGTAGAAAGGTTGAAAGCATAGCTCTAAATAGAAACTTTCCATTTAGCTTGGTTGCACATGACGATAGAGAACTGGTTGGAACATTGGAGCTGAAAATTCAGGAAAATAAAAACCACCCTGAATATGAGTTCTGGATTGGTGGTGTCTATGTTCCTGCTGCACACCGTAGAAAAGGCATTGCCAAAAAAATGATTAATGTCGCCAGGGACATGGCCGTTTCCCGTGGTGTTGCGACACTCTACTTGCAGTGCGAAACACATAACGTTGACTTCTATCGTGAACAAGGCTTCAACGCAATACATGAATCAAATCATGGTCACTGGGAAACGACTATCATGGTATGGCACGCGGCTGTATAAAAATGGTTTATAGGGGAGGTCGCAAGATTGGTTACATTTGGCCTACCTGATTGTGAGAGTTTGCTGTAATTGGCCATTCGTATTGAATGGCTCGTAAACTACAAGCCTGTGTTTGAGACCGTATTGTTCGAGTCAACGTTGCGATTTACCACGGAAGTTTGCCTGTTTCCAAGCAAATAAAATCCCGTGAATTAACATCATCACGCTCGATCATGTCAACCAGTCTGCTTGCGGATTGCTCCGGTGTCAGCGTCGCATCGGCAGGGGCCATTTCGGTGAGCAGTGCCCCGGGGTGGACCGAGATCACTTTAATACCCATGCTTTCCAAATCATCCGCCATGCAGAGTGACAACATATTCTGGGCCGCCTTCGCAATGCGATAAGAGAAAGAGCACTTAATTCCCTTGGTTGCGCCTGCTGCTTGCATGTTCAATGATCCTCTCCTTGAACTTATATTGACGATCAAGGATGGTTGCATTCTATTTGCATGGCTCAGCAGGGCGTTGACGGTAGAAAGAGCACCGACACAGTGCGTTTTAAATTCATAAATGAGTTGGTCGCCTGTGCTGCGTTTGGTATCTATACCCGGAGTGCCAGCGGAGCCAGCATTATTTATGACAATATTTATCTCCGTGTTCTCTATAAATTCGGAAAGCTGTGCCTCATAGTTTTTATGAGTTACATCAGCAACAAGCACAGAGACTCCAGGGTATGTAGCCGTCAGCATGTCATAGGCATTGACAGTTCTGACAACCGCATAAACCTGATACTTGTACTCATAAAAAGTTTGGACGAGTGCCAGCCCTAATCCTCTGCTTGCCCCCGTTATCAATACTGCCTTCATCACACCATCCATTAATCCATATGGCCAGTTTATGTTCATCCGCAGGTTCGAATAGCAGAGCATATTCGGATCTGCGGGGGAGGCTAGTATGCCACAGCTATTTCCGCCCATCAGTGGGTAGAAATGACAGCCGTTAGATGGAGATCTAACAACCTGATTATCTGGATGGGATCACATGAATCGTCGGTAATCGCATCGACCTCATACGATAGGCAAAACCTCCACCAACCTTGAAAAATCGGGCCATAGGGCGTATAACCACGCGCTTGTCAGTGTATTGAGTGAGCCAACTTTTATGCAGCAGAGTGAACCCGTGCAGAACGCCCCCTTTTGGCAGGTAAAAAGCCTGCAACAGATGACCATGATGGAGTGGGAGTCCCTGTGCGACGGCTGCGGCAAGTGCTGCCTGAACAAGCTGATCGACGAGGACACCGAGGAGCTGGTGTTCACCAACGTGGCCTGCAACCTGCTCAATACCAAGACCTGCCAGTGCTCCGACTACGGCAACCGCTTTAAAAAAGAGCCGGACTGCCTGCAGATCACCCACGACAAGATTGCCGAATATGACTGGCTGCCTTCTACCTGTGCCTATCGCCTGCTGGCGGAGGGGCAGAGTCTGCCAGAGTGGCATCCGCTTATCACCGGCAGCCGCAGCGCCATGCACCAGGCCGGTCAGTCGGTGCGCGGCAAGGTGGTGCACGAAGTGGATGCCGGCGACTGGATCGATCACATCATTACCTGGGCCAGCTAACGCCAGGCCTGTCTATCGGGCCAGTCGCAAGCCGTACCAACTGCGAAGGGGCAGGGGAGTCATCACTCTCTTGCCCCTTCGGCTTTCTGGCTCCTTACAAAGCGCTGTGAAGGCGCCTATTTATCGGCCTTGCCCGCCGCATCGGCAAGTTTGGCCAGCTGTTTTTCATACCAGGCCACCGAGCGGTTTTCATCTTCCGCCCGCTCCTTGCGCCGGATGGCATTGCGCACCGCCATGGCCCCCAGCCAGCGAAACGGCTCGGGCGGGAAGTAGCCGCGCGGGCCGCTGACCAGCGCGCAGTCGCGCCACGGCTTGTCCTCCTCCCGCACTTCATCGCGCACCAAGGCCGCCAGGATCTGGCCGCCGATCCAGCTCTGTGCCACCCCGTTGCCGGAATAGCCGAGGCCATAGACGATATTGGGCTGCCCTCGCCAGTGGCCGAAGAAGGGGAGGCCATCTACCGAGCGGTCGGAGGCGCCGCACCAGCTGGCGGCGATGGGCACCTCTTTGAGCGCCGGAAAGAAGCGGCGCAGGGTGCGGGTGAGGGGGGCAAGATAACGGCTCGGCGCATCGAACTCGGCCAGATGGCGGTTGGCAAAGGCGAAGGTGTTGCCCCCCTTGCCCAGCATCAGCCGCCCTTGCGGGGTGGAGCGGTAGTAGTGGACAAAGGTGCGGCCATCCACCACGGAGCGGCCGTGCGCAAGCTGCTGGGCAGCCAGTGCATCCGGCGCGGGGTCGGTTATCACCATGTCGGAGGAGACCAGCACGATACTGCGGCGAAACTCGCGAAAGTGCTGCACCATGGCGCTGTTGAGGGCCAGCACCACCTTGCGGGCACATACCTCACCTTGCGGCGTTTGCACCCGTGCAGGCTGGCCTGCCTCAAGCCGCTGCATGGGGGAGTGCTCATAGACCTCGACCCCCAGCTCCCGCGCCACCCGCAGCAGGCCGCGCACCAACAGTGCCGGTTGCACCGAACCCGCGTGGGGACTGTAGAGCCCCTCCAGATGAACGTGGGAGCCGCTCTGACTCGCCAGTTCATCCTCTTCAATCGCCTGCCACTGGTTAAGGTCGGCTCGCTGTAGCTCCCGTAATACCGGCTCCATCAGGCCGCGCTGCGCCTCGCTGGTGGCGGTGTAACAGGTGCCCTCGACCCTCAGCTGTGCCTCTATGTTGTGCGTTTCGCAGAAGCGTGCAATCTCGTGTACCGCCTGCTCGGATCCTTGCACCAGCCAGGCGGCCTGCTGCTCGCCAAAGAGGCGCTTTAAGGTCAGGTATTTGGCCGACCAGGTGAGCAGGCAGCCGCCGTTGCGCCCGGAGGCACCGCTGCCGCAGCGATCTTTCTCCAGCACCATGATGCGCAAGTGTGGCTCGACCTGTTTAAGGGCGATGGCGCTCCACAGCCCGGTAAAGCCGCCACCGACGATGCAGACATCGACCTCGTGGTGGCCGACGAGGGGCGTGGGCGGCACGGGCTGTTCGGCGGCGAGCGCTTCGGCCAGCCAGAAGGGGAGAGTGGACATGATGACTCCTCGACAAGGTTATGGGTGGCGCCAGCGCTGGGTGCGATCCAGCAGGGTGCGGCTCAAAAAGAGCTGGAGCAGCTTGACGGTGGCGGCGGCCAGCAGGATCAGGGTGGCCATGGAGGCGAGCACGCTGTCGCTCGAATAGAGGAAGATCACCGCCGAGGTGGTGGTCATGGCGTTGACGAACAGATAGATGAAGATTTCCAAGAGCGCTGGCAGGGAGGCGGGCAGGGTGACCCGCCAGAACGCCTTCCAGAGCGGAATGCGCAATGAGATGGCCACCAGCTCCAGCTCCTTGGGCAACTGCTTGAGGCTGGTCAGCGCCGTCATATGGCCCACCGTGTAGTAGTGGATGACGCAGGAGAGCACCATCAGCGGCAGAGTGCCATAGAGAGTGCCAAAGAGCGGATTGCCGTTGAAAAAGAAGATGTAACCCAGCCCCAGCACCATGCCGGGTACCGCCAGCGACAGCATGGCGAGCAGATGCAGCAACTGGCGCAGCGGCGCGAAGTGGCGCCCCTTCTCCTGTGCCCAGGCCAGCACCATCACCAGCACGGTACCGATAAGCGCGGTATAGAGGCCCAGCTGCAAGGTGTTGGTAAAGGGCTGCCAGCCATAGACACTGTTGCTGTCAAAGGCGTAGTGATCCAGCGTCAGCCCGAGGTTGTAGGGCCAGAACTGCACTAGGGAGCCGTAAACGGCCATACCCACCAGCGCCAGAAACAGCAGTGCCCAGAGCGTGCACCAGCCGAGCGCCAGCAGATCCCGCAGCCGATGGGGCGTGGGGCGATAGGGCACCGCCTTGGTGCTGCTCTGCTCCTGCATCTTGCTGCGCACCCTGTGCTCCAGCGCAAAGCTCAAGAGCGCCGGCAGCAGCAGGGTGACGCTGGCAACGGCGCCCAGCGAGAAGTTCTGCATCCCGATCACCTGTCGGTAGATGTCGGTGGCCAGCACGCTGTACTGGCCGCCAATCACCTTGGCCACCCCGAAGTCGCAGATGGTGAGGGTGAAGACGGCGATGGCGGCGCTGAGCAGGCCATAGCGGGCGGTGGGCAGGGTGACGGTGACAAAGGTGCGCCAGCCGCGGCTGCCGAGCACCCGGGAGGCTTCATAGAGGCGAGCATCGCTCTGGCCCAGCGCCGTGATAAGGATCATCAGGGCGTGGGGGAAGCACCAGAAGCCCAGACCGATGACGATGCCGATGGGGCCGTAGATGCTCTCGCCGCCGAGCAGCCCCTTGGCAACTCCCTGATTGCCAAACCAGTAGACCAGACTGATGGCGGGCAGCAGGGAGGGCATCAACAGCGGAATAAGACCGATGAGGCGAAACAGGGGCTTGCCCGGCATGCAGGTGCGGGTGAGGGCATAGGCGTAGCCAAAGGCGATGGTTACCACCAGCGCGGTGATCAGCACCCCGAGCCAGAGGGTGTTGCCGATGGTGCGCCCCAGATGAGGGGAGTCGAAATAGGCGCTGAAATTGGCAAGCCCCACCCAGAGGCCGTTCTCATCCTGCAGGCTCTTTTGCAGCATGGTGAGCAGTGGCAGCAAGAGGCCCCCCACCAGTAGAGCGATGCCGAGCAGAAGCAGGATCAGTTGCAGCAGCTGATCCCGGCTCCAGCCGCGACAAAGCCGCTGCCAGCGGGCGTCTTGCCGGGCTGGCGCTGGCGGCAACAGGGAGGAGGTCGTGAGGGGGGCTGTCATGGGCGATCTCCTTCAAACAGCTGCATCGCCCCGGCGGGCCAGTGCAGCGAGCAGCGCATGCCGCTGCGCCAGCCACCCTGTTCGTGGCGGGGCAGCTCGTGGGTCGGGCGCTCCACCAGGATCTGCTGCGGGCCCAGATAGGTGTCGGCGGTGCAGATAAGGCGCTGGGCTGCGCCGAGAAACTCCACCTGATCAATCTGTGCGTCGATGCCGTGCTGCCCAAGAGACAGCTCGCTCGGCGCACTCAGGGTGATCGCCTCGGGGCGGATCGCCACCTGCAATTTGCTGCCGGCCGCGGCCCGGTTGGCAAGTGTCAGCGGCTGCTCGTTAAGGCGCACCTGAGTGGGACTCAGCACCAGGGTCTCGAGGAAGTTCATGGTGCCGACAAAGCTTGCCACGAAGCGGCTGGCAGGCTGGTGGTAGATCGCCTGCGGGGTGCCCACCTGCACGATGCGGCCGCCCTCCATCACCACGATGCGATCGGCCATGGTCAGCGCCTCTTCCTGATCGTGGGTCACCATGATGGTGGTGATGCCAAGGCGCTGCTGCAGGGCGCGAATCTCGCTGCGAAGGTGGGTGCGCACCAGCGCATCCAGCGCACTGAGCGGTTCGTCCAACAGCAAGAGGCCAGGGGATAGGGCCAGTGCCCGGGCCAACGCCACCCGCTGCTGCTGGCCGCCGGAGATCTGGCTTGGGTATTTGTGGGACTGGGCCGTGAGATCCACCAGTCCCAGCCAGTGATCGACCCGCTCCTTGATGAGATCCCGTGCCAGCCTTTGATTCTCAAGGCCGAAGGCGATGTTCTGGGCCACCGTCAGGTTGGGAAAGAGGGCATAGGACTGAAACACGATGCCAAAGTCGCGCTGCTGGGGCGGCAGCTGGGAGATATTGCGCCCTCCTTGCCAGATCTCGCCACTGTCCGGCAGATCCAGCCCGGCGATGGCTCTGAGCAAGGTGGTCTTTCCGCAGCCTGAGGGGCCGAGAAAGCAGATAAACTCCCCCGGCTCAATGGTCAGAGAGATCCCCTTGAGGGCCTGAAAAGCACCGAACTGCTTGTTGAGATGTTGAATGTCCAGATAGGGCTGGGTCATGGTTCGACTCGCTACTGATTTGGTATATACCAGTTTACGGGCAAAATGTGACGGTCAGGTGATCGGGGGATGACAGCTTGATGACCGTCAGATGACATCGGGTCGCCAGCAAGTGGCTTGGTCGCTTGTAGATGGGTTAGGTGCCACCCATTGAGAACGACACAAACAGGGGAGGAGATGCCAAAAAGCGAAGGCCAACTTGAGTTGGCCTTCGGCAATGAATGGGTCGATGGCGACGTGCTGCCATCGCACAAACCAGCCCTCAGCGGGATTACTGCTTGGCTTCGGTCTTGCCGTCGAAGCTGGCGCTCCACTGGGCCAGGATGGCGTTGCGCTCGCGGGCAGCCCAGCCAAAGTCGTTGTCGATCATCTGGCCCTTGATGTTGGCAGGATAACCGGCTCTGGGCTTGGCCACATCCGGGATGGCAACCACTGCGAAGGACTTGTTGTAGAGGGCGTTGGCCTGTTCGGTGGCGGCAAAGTCGAGCAGCTGTTTGGCGGCCTCCAGCTTGGGGGTGCCCTTGATGATGGCGGCGGCTTCCATATCCCAGCCCGAACCCTCTTTCGGGAACACCACCTCGATGGGGGCCCCCTTGGCCTTGAGGCTGGTGGCCGGGAAATCGAAGGAGATACCGATCACCGTCTCGCCGCTGGCGGCCAGCTTGCAGGGGGCGGAGCCCGAGTGTGTGTAACGGTCGATGTTTTGGTGCAGGCCGTTCATAAATTGCCAGCCCTGCTGTTCGCCCATGGTCTGCAGCCAGCCCGCAACGCTCAGGTAACCGGTGCCGGAGGAGCTGGGGTTGGGCATGATCACCTTGCCCTTGTAGATGGGCTTGGTGAGGTCGGCCCAGCTGGTAGGAGCCGGGATCCCCTGTTTCTCGGCCTCTACCTTGTTGAAGCAGATGGCGCTGAAAAAGGCGTCCAGACCGATCCAGTGCGGCTCGGCCTTGCTGTCGCGAAAGCGGCTGTCGAGCTTCTCCAGTCCTTTCGGTGCATAGGCATTGAGCATCTGCTGCTGATCGAGCTGCATCAGGCTGGTGGCCGCCAGTCCCCATACCACATCCGCCTTGGGCTGGGCCTTTTCTGCCAGCAAGCGGGCGGTGACCACGCCGGTGGAGTCACGCACCCACTTGATGTTGATATCCGGATGCTGGCGCTCGAACGCGGTTTTCAGCTCGCCGAGCTGCTCCGGTTCGAAGGCGGTGTAGACGGTGAGATCGGTGGCGGCCAGTGCCGGGGCTGTCGTGGTGGCCAGCACGGCGGCGGCCAGCAGATGGGTTCCCTGTTTCATCCTCTTCTCCATATAAGTTGGCTTGGTATAAACCAGATTGGTCGAGAGAGAGGCTAGGGGATCTTTATGACGTGACCGTGACGGCCCCGTGACGTTTTGCCGTCCTGATTTGTCCGTGACTAATCCTGGGTATCCACCTCGATCTCCAGACTGTCGTGGCGCCAGTACTCCAGATCGAAGTCGAGCACCCGACCGTGCTGATCGAAGTTGAGTCGCTCGAGGCGCAGGGCGGGCAGACCGGCGGTGGCCCCCAGCGCCTTGGCCACTTCGTCCGGCAGGGCGGTGGGGAAGAAGCGCACCTGCATGCGGGCGTAGTGGAGATCGTAATGGGCCTGGTAGATTTCGGTCAGACTGCCGTTGAGAGCCAGCTCCAGCAGGCCGGGTACCCGCTCGGGCAGGCAGTGGTTCTCGCAGTAGCAGATGGCACGCCCGTTGGCGTAGCGCAGCCGCTTGAGCAGAAACAGGCTGTCGAACGGCTTGAGCTGCAACTGTGCCATCAGCGCGGGCGGCACCGCCTGACGGCTTTTCTCCAGCAACTCGGTGCGCGGCTCGCCCCCTTGCTCCCTCACTATCTGGTGAAAGTTGGAGGTGCGTCTGGGGTTCAAGCGAAAGCGCGGCGGGGTGACGAACCAGCCACGGCGATCCTCCCGATAGATAAGGCCGTTTGCCTCCAGTTGCACCAGTGCCTCGCGAATGGTGACCCTTGTGGTGCCATAGAGTTCCCCCAGCAACCGCTCGGAGGGGAGCTTGTCGTTGGGGGCCAGACCCCCCGCCAGGATCTGGTTGGCGAGGGCATCCTTGATCTGCAGGTATTGCGGTTTGCTCATGAAAATCCTTAGTTATGCAATGAGTGTGCAATGAGTTGGGCAATGGGCTGGGCACAGGGCTGGTCATTTGCCCGGTGGTTAAACGGCGACATCAAAATGCACTGGTAGATACCAGTGTGGCCCCTGTTGTTCAGGCTTCCTAGATTATCGCGATCCCGCCGCTGAAAATGAATTTTTTGTTGCACGTAACGCCACCCCTTTGACCTTGGCGGGGCAGTTACCCACAATGCGCTCATTCTGGTATATACCAAAAGGAGCGAAGTCATGACCCATATTCCTGCGGCCCCTGCCGCCGTCGATTACCTGCTGCTGACCCCGGGCCCTCTCTCGACCACCGCCACGGTGCGCGCCGCCATGCTGCAAGACAGCTGCACCTGGGATGCGGACTACAACCTGGGTGTGGTAGAGCCCATCCGCCGCGAGCTGGTGCGCCTCGCCACTGGCCCGGAATATGAGAGCGACTACAGCGCCGTGCTGCTGCAGGGGAGCGGCAGCTATGTGGTGGAGAGCGTGCTGGGCTCGGCGATAGGTGTCGATGAGTGTCTGCTGATCATCAACAACGGCGCCTACGGTGCCCGCATGGGGGAGATGGCCCGCTGCCTTGACCTGCGCCACCATGAGTTCGACTGCGGCGAGACAACCCGCCCCGAACCCGCCGCCATCGAGGCGATGTTGGCACGCCACCCCGAGATCACCCACTTGGCCATGGTGCACTGCGAGACCACCACCGGCATGCTCAACCCCCTTGAGGAGGTGGCTGCGCTCTGCCAGCGCCGCGGCATTCGCCTTATCGTCGATGCCATGAGCAGCTTTGGCGGTATCCCCATCGACATGGGGCGCCTTGGCATCGAGTTTCTCATCAGCTCGGCCAACAAGTGCATTCAGGGGGTACCGGGCTTTGGCTTCGTCATCGCCCGCCGCGTGGCGCTCACGGCCAGCGCCGGTCGCGCCCGCTCGGTCTCCCTCGACCTGCACGCCCAGTGGCAGACCATGGAGCTGCAGGGGGGCAAGTGGCGCTTTACCTCGCCCACCCATACCGTGCTCGCCTTTGCCCAGGCCCTGCGCGAGCTGGACGAAGAGGGGGGCATTGCCGCCCGTCATCGGCGCTACTGCGACAATCAGCGCACCCTAGTGGATGGCATGGCCGCCCTTGGCTTTGCGCCGCTGCTGCCAGAAAAATGGCAGTCTCCCATCATCACCGCCTTCTACTCTCCGGCCCACCCGGACTACCGTTTTGCCGACTTCTACCAGCGGCTCAAGGCGCAGGGCTTTGTCATCTATCCGGGCAAGGTCTCTCAGGCCGACTGCTTTCGCATCGGCAATATCGGTGACGTGACGCCAGCGCGGGTGCGCTGCTTGCTCGCCGCCATGGCCAGCGCCTGCTACTGGCAAGGGGACGCGCGATGACCAGTATGCTGGCTCACGGTTGCGATCTGCGTAGCTGCGATTTGCATGACCATAAGCTGCACGGCAGCGGTCGCGCCGACAGCGAAGGGGATATCAACCTCGGCGAGGGGCGCTCACGCTGGTGGGCGGGTCAAAACGAAGATGTACAGGCCGGATTGGCGGAGGATAGCCGCTACTTTCTCCATCAGGCGCTCTCCACCCCCTGTCTGGATCTGCTTGAGGGGGCGCAGGGGAGCTGGCTGACCAGCGTATCGGGCAAGCGTTACCTCGATTTTCACGGCAACAGCGTTCATCAGCTGGGCCACGGTCACCCCAGGGTGGTGGCCGCGGTGCAGCAGCAACTCGCCGATCTGCCGTTTGCGCCACGCCGCTACACCCATCAGGTTGCCATCGACTGTGCCCGCATCTTGGCCGAGCTGGCCCCCGGCGATCTTAACCGGGTGCTGTTTGCCCCCGGTGGCAGCGAGGTGGTGGGGATTGCCCTGAAGCTTGCCCGCTTTATTACCGGCAACAGCAAGGTGGTGTCGCTGTGGGATGCCTTTCACGGCGCCTCCCTCGATGCCATCTCGGTTGGCGGCGAAGCCTGTTTTCGCGCCGGCATGGGCCCGCTGATGGCCGGAGTGGAGCGCATCCCGCCCCCCACCCGCTATCGCGGTGTCTGGTATCGAGGCGAGGGGGATGATCTGCACTACGCCGATTATCTGGAGTACGTCATCGAGAAGGAGGGGGGGATCGGCGCCTTTATCGCCGAGCCCATCCGCAACACCGACGTGCAGGTGCCCTCGAAGGCCTACTGGCAGCGGGTGCGGGAGATCTGCGATCGCCACAAGGTGCTGCTGATCGTCGACGAGATCCCCAACGCCCTGGGGCGCACCGGCCACTGGTTCAGCTTCGAGGAGTTCGGCATCGAGCCCGACATCATCTGCCTTGGCAAGGGGCTGGGGGGCGGGGTGGTGCCGTTTGCCGCGCTCATCACCCGCGACCGTTTCAATCAGGCGGCAGCCATCTCGCTCGGTCACTACACCCACGAGAAGAGCCCCATCGGCTGCGCGGCGGCTCTCGCCACTATAGAGACAATCCGCGAAGCGGGATTGTTGGCAAAAGCGCAGGAGGATGGCCGCTTTATGGCGCGCGAGCTCGCGGTGCTTGCCGAGCGTCACCCGCTGATCGGGCAGGTGCGCGGCATTGGTCTTTTGTGGGCGCTCGATCTGGTAGTCGATCACCAGAGTCGCACCCGTAATAGCCAGGCCGCCGAGCGGCTGCTCTACCGCTGTCTGGAGCTGGGGCTCAGCTTTAAGGTTTCCCAGGGCAATGTCATCCAGCTCTCGCCGCCGCTCAATATCGCCCGCGCCGATCTGGTGCGCGCTATCACCATTCTCGATCGTGCCCTTGGCGAGATCGCACTTTCACCGAAACAGGAACATCACCATGACTGACTTGCAAATTGCCATCCAGCCGGCCACCGACGTAGAGGCGCTGATCCTCGATTGGGCTGGTACGGTTGTCGATTTCGGCTCCTTCGCCCCCACCTCCATCTTCGTCGAGGCCTTCGCCCGCGCCTATGACTTTGCTGTGACTCTGGATGAGGCGCGCCAGCCCATGGGGCTGGGCAAGTGGGATCATATCGCCGCGCTGGGCCGCCTGCCTTCGGTGGATGCGCGTTGGCAGGCCCGCTTCGGCCACCCCATGAGCCAGGCCGAGGTGGACCACCTTTATCACACCTTTATGCCGCTGCAGATTGCCGCCGTGACCCGCTTTGCTGCCCCCATCCCCGGTGTGCTGCCGGTGCTGGATGGGCTGCGAGCACAAGGGCTGCGGATCGGCTCCTGCTCCGGTTACCCCCGTCCGGTGATGGAGGCGCTGGTACCTGCTGCGGCCGCTCACGGCTATCGCCCGGATCACTGGGTCGCCACCGATGACCTCAAAGCCGGTGGTCGCCCCGGCCCCTGGATGGCGTTGGCCAACGTGATTGAGCTGGGAGTGAGCGCGGTGCATCGCTGTATCAAGGTGGATGACGCCGTGCCGGGTATCAGCGAAGGGTTGAACGCGGGCATGTGGACAGTGGGATTGTCGGTCTCCGGCAACGAATTTGGTGCCACCTGGGAAGCGTTTTCCGCCATGGGCGAAGCCGAGATCGCAGCCCGACGTGCACCGGCCGAGGCCAAACTGCGGGCGGTGGGGGCGCACTACGTTATCGACACTCTGGCGGATATCGCCCCGGTTATCGCCGATATCAACCGCCGCCTAGCGGCAGGAGAGCGGCCCTGAACAAGGCGGGATAAGAGGAGAGGAGTGCCGGCCTTGCCGGCAGGTTTGCAGGCCGATGCTCCCTGACTATCAGGCATAAAAAAACCGGCGCCTTGGCGCCGGTTTTTGCTCACCGAGACTCTATTACAGAGAAGCGGTGAAGGTACGGGTGATGACGTCTTGCTGTTGCTCTTTGGTCAAAGAGTTGAAGCGAACGGCATAACCGGATACGCGGATGGTCAACTGCGGATATTTTTCCGGGTTTTCCATGGCGTCCAGCAGCATTTCACGGTTCATCACGTTGACGTTCAGGTGCTGACCGCCTTCCAGGTTGGACTCGTGGTGGAAGTAACCATCCATCAGACCGGCCAGGTTGGCTTTCTGGGCTTCCATGTCTTTACCCAGCGCGTTCGGCACGATGGAGAAGGTATAGGAGATACCATCTTTGGCGTAAGCGAACGGCAGCTTGGCAACGGAAGTCAGGGAAGCAACGGCACCTTTCTGGTCACGACCGTGCATCGGGTTGGCACCCGGGCCGAACGGCGCACCAGCGCGACGGCCATCCGGGGTGTTACCGGTCTTCTTGCCGTACACCACGTTGGAGGTGATGGTCAGCACGGACTGGGTAGCCACGGCACCACGGTAGGTGTTCAGCTTCTGAATCTTCTTCATGAAGCGCTCAACCAGGTCACAGGCGATATCATCGACGCGAGCGTCGTTGTTACCGAACTGCGGGTACTCGCCTTCGATTTCGAAGTCGATGGCAACGCCATCTTCGTCACGAACCGGCTTGACCTTGGCGAACTTGATGGCAGACAGGGAGTCAGCGGCTACGGACAGACCGGCGATACCACACGCCATGGTGCGATATACGTCACGGTCGTGCAGCGCCATCAGAGAGGCTTCGTAGCTGTACTTGTCGTGCATGTAGTGGATGATGTTCAGCGCGGCAACGTATTGCTTGGCCAGCCAGTCCATGAAGTGATCCAGACGATCCATCACGTCGTTGTAGTCGAGGTACTCGGACTTGACCATTTCGGTCTTCGGACCGACCTGGATCTTGAGCTTCTCGTCCATACCGCCGTTAATTGCATACAGCATGGTCTTGGCCAGGTTGGCACGGGCACCGAAGAACTGCATCTGTTTGCCGACGATCATCGGGGACACACAGCAAGCGATGGCGTAGTCATCGTTGTTGAAGTCCGGACGCATCAGGTCGTCGTTCTCGTACTGAACAGAAGAGGTCTCGATGGATACCTTGGCGCAGTACTTCTTGAAACCGACCGGCAGCTTCTCGGACCACAGGATGGTCAGGTTCGGCTCAGGGGACGGGCCCATGGTGTACAGGGTGTTCAGCATACGGAAGCTGTTCTTGGTGACCAGGGTACGGCCATCAACGCCCATACCAGCCAGGGTCTCGGTCGCCCACATCGGGTCGCCGGAGAACAGTGAATCGTATTCCGGGGTACGCAGGAAGCGAACCATACGCAGCTTCATGACCATGTGGTCCATCAGCTCCTGGGCTTCTTGCTCGGTGATCAGGCCTTTCTTCAGGTCACGCTCGATGTACACGTCCAGGAAGCTGGAAGTACGACCGAAGGACATGGCAGCACCGTTCTGGGACTTGACTGCCGCCAGGTAGGCGAAGTAGGTCCACTGGACGGCTTCTTTGGCGTTCTTGGCCGGTACGGAGATATCGCAACCGTACTTGGCAGCCATCACCTTCATCTGTGCCAGGGCACGGTGCTGCTCGGAGATCTCTTCGCGCAGACGGATGGTGGCTTCCAGGTTGACACCGTTTTCCAGGTCAGCCTGCAGGGACTTGAACTGGGCCAGTTTGTCGGCCATCAGGAAGTCGATACCGTACAGGGCAACACGACGGTAGTCACCGATGATACGGCCACGGCCGTAGGCATCCGGCAGACCGGTGATGACGCCGGACTTGCGGCAGTTCAGGATGTCTTTGGTGTAAACGTCAAACACGCCCTGGTTGTGAGTCTTGCGGTACTCGGTGAAGATCTTCTCGACCATCGGGTCCAGCTGACGACCGTACACTTCGCAAGAGGTCTTGACCATCTTGATACCGCCGTTGGCGATGATGGCGCGCTTGAGCGGCTTGTCGGTCTGCAGACCAACGATTTGCTCCAGGCTCTGATCGATATAGCCGGCATCGTGAGCGGTAATGGTGGAGGGCAGGTCGGTATCAAAATCGACCGGCGCGTGGGTGCGGTTCTCGATCTTGATGCCTTCCATGACCTTGTCCCACAGCTTGGTGGTAGCTTCGGTCGCGCCAGCCAGGAAGGACTCGTCACCTTCATACGGGGTGTAGTTCTTCTGGATGAAGTCACGGGTGTTGACAGAGGTCTGCCATTCACCGGCCGCGAAGCCTTCCCATGCTTTTTGGAACTGTTCGTTAAGTTCTGCCATTTTCATTACCTCACACGGTATTGATGTAGTATCCCGCAATCATCCTTAATGATGACGACGGAAGATAAACCAGTAAGTCAGACCAACCATGACGCCACCACCAATGATATTACCTATGGTGACGGGAATGAGGTTGTGTAGGACGAAGTTGGATACGGTCAGGTCGGCAAAGGTCGCCGGGTCCTGGCCGATGGCCTGCCAAAATTCCGGGCCTGCTACCGCATGGATAGCGATACCGACCGGGATCATAAACATGTTTGCGATGCTGTGCTCAAAACCGGAGGCCACGAACATGGCGACGGGGAGCAGCATGACCATCACCTTGTCGGTCGCACTGCGGGCGCCGAACGCCATCCACACGGCGAGACACACCATGAGGTTGCAGAGGATACCGAGGGCAAGGGCCTCGAAGAAGGTATGGTGGATCTTGTGCTGGGCTACCTTGAGGGCATTCAGACCCCACTGACCATCTGCCGCCATGTATTCGGCCGACATGATGATTAGGCCGACGATGATGAGGCCGCCGATGAGGTTGCCGAAGTAGACCAGTCCCCAGTTCTTGAACAGCTGGGCCCAGGTGATGCGGTTGGCCGCCTTGGCCACCAGGGTCAGGGTGGTGGAGGTGAACAGCTCGGCACCGAGCAGCACGCAGAGGATCAGACCCAGTGCGAAACAGAGACCGCCGACCAGCTTGCTGAGGCCCCAGGCCACATTGCCGGCACCGGTAGTCACCGTGATGAAGAAGACGAAAGCAATGGCGATGAAAGCGCCTGCGGTGATGGCCAGGGGGATGACCTTGTATGCAGGCTTGGTGGCCTTGGCATAGGTGATATCTTCTGCCAGTGCAGCGATGGCTTCTGGCTTGAGACAATCAAAGGGAGATTCTGCTTTCAATTCTCATGTACCTGATGTTTTGCCTGTGGAAATCATAACAAAGGGCCAGATCGTCAAAATTGACTCCGATCAAGAATTGCAGATTGTGAATGTAATTTTACTACAAAAATTTGAGTCCTCCGGCAGCGTTGCTTTACACCAGGTTTCAGCTGAAACATAAATGCTGATTTTTTAATGCAATGATTTTAAACAATTTATTTTTCATCGCCTAAAAATGGTACTGGCAAGGCATCTTTGCATCTCCCCAGCATTCTCTGCCCCGGTTTGGCAACCCCCTAAGAGGTATTTTTTGTTTTTTATTTCATCTTTGAATAACAAACTGCCTCTCTGGCGACCATAAAGCAAAAGGGGCCATCAGGGCCCCTTCACATACTACCACATCAGCCCCATGAGTGGGCTCGTTTGGCCTTCTGCAGCTTCTCATAGGCTGCCAGCAGCTTCTGATGCAGTGGGAACTGGCTGAGGGACAGGTCGGCAGCTTCCAACCCGTGGAAGCGCGCTTCACCACTGGCGTGGGCCCAGGCCTGTGCCAGCGTCTGCTCGCCATACATGCGGGTGAACACGGCGCGGTACTGCTCGGGGTCGCGATCCTCATCCAGGAACAGCTCGACGCAGGCGCGCAGGGCGCGGTAGTAGTTGGCGCGATCGGCCGGGAACACCGACTGGTTGAACTCCATGGTCCAGTCGATGAGATCGAGCGCCGTGTCGAGCTCGCCGGCGGCCAGTGCCAGCATGGCTTTGAGCTCGCCCACCCGCAGGGTGTGCAGGGCGGTGCCCTTGGCGGCGGCGATGCCGAGCAGCTCGCGCACCCGGGTGCGCTCGTCGTGACCCTCTTCATCCAGCTGGTCGAACAGCGCCATGTACTGCTCAGCGTCCCACTCCAGCACCGGCAGCGCCAGGATGGTTTCCCGCAGGTGGGCACCCATGGTGTTGTTGGCCAGCAGCAGGTCTTCGGCCGGATAGATGTCGGACATGCCGGGCACCAGGATGCGGCAGGCGTAGACGCCCAGGTGCTCGTAGTCGGCGATGTAGACCGGCTGCTCCAGCTCGTGGAAGATGCCGATCAGGTGGTCGAACTCCTCCTGCGAGGTGCCGCGGAAGTCCCAGTCGGCAAACTCGAAGTCCGCATCCTGCTTGAACAGATCCCAGCTGATGAGGCCGGAGGAGTCGATGAAGTGAGTCTCCAGGTTGTGGTGATCCGCCACCTGCTCGTTGTCGAACGAGGGCGGCACGAACACGTCCAGATCCTTGAGGCTGCGGCCCTGCAGCAGCTCGGTGACGGTGCGCTCGAACGCCACTTCGAAGCGCGGGTGGGCGCCGAAGGAGGCAAAGCAGGTGCCGTTGCTCGGGTTGAGCAGCACCACGCAGATGACCGGGTAGCGACCGCCGAGCGACGCATCGAAGCTGTAGATGGGGAAGCCTTCGGCTTCCAGCGCATCGATGGAGGCCTTGATGCCGGGGTAACGGGCGATCACCTCATTCGGGATCAGCGGCAGGCTGAGGGCCTCGGCGATGATCTTGTTCTTCACGTGGCGCTCGAACACCTCCGACAGCCCCTGGGTGCGGGCCTCGGTGCGGGTGTTGCCGGCGCTCATGCCGTTGGAGACATACAGGTTGCCGATGATGTTCATCGGGATGTAGACGGTCTGGTGATCAGACTGACGCTCGAAGGGCAGGGCGACGATGCCGCGCTCTTCGTTGCCGGATTGCAGATCCACCAGCATGTCGGCGGTCACTTCACCGTCCGGGTTGTAGAACTTGCGGGTGAAGCTGTCGAGCAGACCGGCGGGCAGCTGATCCCCTTCGATGGGGAACCACTTCTCGTTCGGGTAGTGCACGAAGTCGCCATTGGCGACCTGCTCGCCCAGATAGAAGTCGGCGAAGAAGTAGTTGGTGGAGAGACGCTCGAAATATTCGCCAAGGGCGGAGGCGAGCGCCGCCTTCTTGCTGGCACCCTTGCCGTTGGTGAAACAGAGGGAGCACTCCTTGTCCCGGATGTGCACGGACCAGACATTGGGCACGGGGTTGAGCCAGGAGGCCTCTTCGATATCAAACCCCAGGGCTTGCAGCTTGGTCTGGAAGCGTTCGATGGAGTCTTCCAGCGCCGCGTCCTTGCCGGGAATAAAAGTGTGGTCGGTCATCACGATATCCTGATTTTTATTGGCTCATGTTTGGCCGCAGATAATAGCAGGGGTCGGCGCGTTTGGCAGGCAAAAAACGGGGCCCATGCCCCGTTTTGCTCTCCATTCAACCGAGGTCGGTCACCGCTCAGCCGATGAATTTCAGACCCAGGATCCCGCCGATGATCAGCAGCAGGCAGAGCACCCGGGCGAGGGTGGCCGGTTCGTTGAACAGCCAGATCCCCATCAGCACGGTGCCGACCGCGCCGATGCCGGTCCAGACCGCGTAGGCGGTGCCAAGGGGCAACTGTTTGACCGCCATGGCGAGCAGCAGCACGCTCACCCCCATGGCGATCAGGGTCAGCAGGGTGGGCAGGGGACGGCTGAAACCGTCGGTGTATTTGAGGCCGATGGCCCAGGCGACCTCGAACAGGCCGGCCAACAGCAGGAGCAACCAGGACATAAGGCAGATTCCGCAGGAAGCAGGGTCGTCCCTGCGTATCAGGAGGCCTCGAGGTCGTCCCCGAGGGGCAGCGGGGCTGCCGGTCGGTCTCAATGATGCCCCAAGTGGGGGTGGGATGCCAACCGGCTGCCCTCAGGTCGGCCAGGCTGACGGATATTGCAGCGAACGGCACAGAATATTGCGCAATTCGACTTGCGCCCGCCGTCACAATCCGTAATGTGGACAGACGCATTTTTCGCAACCCATATTTTGTGAACCGCTTGTAAACGGCCCGCGCCGGACAAGGGATCACGGGTATCACACTCGGTTTCTATAAGCAGCTATCCAGGGTAGGACATTATGAAAAAAGTAGGTTTGGTCGGTTGGCGTGGCATGGTGGGTTCGGTGTTGATGAGCCGGATGCAGGAAGAGAAGGATTTTTCCCGCATTCAGCCCACCTTCTTCACCACCTCCCAGGCCGGTGAGGCCGCCCCCAATTTCGGCGTCGATGCCGGCACCCTGCAGGATGCCTTCGACATCGAAGCGCTGGCCGCACAGGACGTCATCATCACCGCTCAGGGCGGCGACTACACCAAGGATGTCTATCCGCGCCTGAAAGCCACGGGCTGGCAGGGCTACTGGATTGATGCCGCCTCCTCCCTGCGCATGGAGAAGGACGCGGTCATCATCCTGGATCCGGTCAACGGCGACGTCATCGAACATGCCCTGAACAACGGCATCAAGACCTTCGTCGGCGGCAACTGCACCGTCAGTCTGATGCTGCTGGCCCTGGGTGGCCTGTTCAAGGCCGACCTGGTGGAGTGGGTGAGCGTGGCCACCTATCAGGCCGCCTCCGGTGGCGGTGCGCGCCACATGCGCGAGCTGGTCACCCAGATGGGCCTGCTGCGCGATGAAGTGGCGGTGGAGCTGGCCGACCCTACCTCCGCCATCCTCGACATCGAGCGCAAGATCACCGAGAAGACCCGCTCCGGCACCCTGCCGGTGGACAACTTCGGCGTGCCGCTGGCCGGTGGCCTCATCCCCTGGATCGACACCAAGCTCGACAACGGCCAGAGCCGCGAAGAGTGGAAGGGCCAGGCCGAGACCAACAAGATCCTCGGCATCGAACACGCCGCCATTCCGGTGGATGGTCTGTGCGTGCGCATCGGCGCCCTGCGCTGCCACAGCCAGGCCTTCACCATCAAGCTGAAAAAAGACGTGCCGCTGGCGGAAATCGAAGCCCTGCTGGCCGCCCACAACGACTGGGTCAAGGTGATCCCCAACGATCGCGACATCACCGCTCGCGAGCTGACTCCGGCCGCCGTCACCGGCACCCTCAGCATCCCGGTCGGTCGTCTGCGCAAGCTCAATATGGGTCCGGAGTACCTGGCCGCCTTTACCGTGGGTGACCAGCTGCTGTGGGGCGCCGCCGAGCCACTGCGCCGCATGCTCAACATCCTGCTGGATCGCGGTTGATCCGGTTGCACCCAGCATGAACAGGGGGCTGCGGCCCCCTGTTTTTTTGTGCCTTTGCCACCTTGGCCGGCCGGCAGCGAGTGCAAAAAGGGTGGGCTGGCGAGTAGAACCAGCAAGGTGCCTGCCATCCGCCTGTTATTAATGGCATCAATATTGACTACCCGCTGGGCTTATTTTTTCGTGACTCAATAACGGCAGGTTTATTTCCCAGCGGCGGGCGAAACACCATGCCGACGATATTTTTCGGCACTGTTAACCGGCAAGGTTAAATAGCGCCGTCCAGGCTATTCAAGGGCGCTGACGGATGGGCCAGATATATACCTTGTTACAAAAGCACGTCTGTTGCTGATATCCCTTCGGAGCTTGATTGATTACACTGACGACCACAGCCGGGGTGCAGGCTGCCAGCCTTTGGCAGCTGCATTGACTGGCTCGGGGCAGACATTGCTGCCGGCAAAAATATTATTCATGTCATCAATAATGCGAGGCATCTGCAGAGGGCTATCGCCATTTTTCCGTTGTTGCGCGCTGGATATGAACGACGCGCAGCGACCGCCAATAATAATGTTCAGGTTTGAAAATTGGGAAATAACATGAGAGTCGTGTGGAGTTTGCTCTATTTCTTCAGTGTCTTGGCCTTGGCCGGCCCGGTGCTGGTCAAGGAGCAGAAAAAAGTAGCCGATCCGCTGATCGTCCCCTATCAGCAATATCGGCTCGACAATGGCCTGACGGTGATCCTGACCCAGGATCACTCCGATCCCCTGGTGCATGTGGCGGTCCACTATCGGGTTGGGCTGCCGGAAGAGGCCCCCGGCCAGTCCGGGCTGGCCCATCTGTTCGAACACATGATGTTTCAGGGCTCGGCCCACGTGGGGGAGGAGGGCTATATCCGGCTGCTGCAACAGGTGGGCGGGCGCAATATCAACGGCCTGACCTCCCGGGATCAGACCCGCTATTACCAGACGCTGCCAGCCAATCAGCTGGAGAAGGTGCTCTGGCTGGAGGCGGATCGCATGGGGTTTCTGCTCGATACCCTTTTCCAGCAGAAATTGGAGGCCAAGCGCGACATCGCCAAGAACGAGCGTGCCACCCTGGTGGATGCAGCCCCTTACGGCCGGGTGCTGGAAGTACTCAACCGCACTCTCTATCCTCCCAATCATCCCTATTTCAATACGCCGTTTGGTCGGGTGGCTGACCTGGATCGCCTCACTCTGGAGGACGTGCGCCAGTTCTTCCTGCGCTGGTACGGGCCCAACAACGCTACCCTGGTGATCGGTGGCGACATTCAGCCGGCCCAGACCCTGGCCTGGGTCGAGCGCTATTTTGCCGCGCTGCCTCCGTCACCAATCCAGACAAGCCCGGTGGTACGTCCGGTGACGCTGAAGAAGAGCCGCTACCGCACCCTGGTCGATCGGGTCAGCGAGCCCATGCTGGTGCTGGCCTATCCGACCGTCTCCGCCCGCGAGCCCGACTTTGAAGCCCTCGATCTGCTGGCGGATCAGTTGGGGGGCTCGGCCAGCGGCCTGTTACAGCGACAACTGCAGCAAAGCGGCCGGCTGGTCTCGGTGACGGCCAGACAGGAGTGCGGCGTGCTGGCCTGCATGCTGGTGATTGAGGCGGTGCCCAATCTGGCCAAAGGGGGCGAGCTTGGCCCCATCAAGGGGGAGATCGACCGGATCGTCGGCCAGCTCGCCAGCAAGGGTGTCTCCCGCGAGCAGCTGGCCCACTCGGTCAATGCCCAGCGGGCCCTGCGGATCTGGCCGCTGGACAGCGTGGCCGGCAAGGTGGAGCAGCTGGCCACTGGCCACACCCTGTTTGCTGACCCCAACTTCCAGTACCGCAACCTCCAGCGTATCGCCCGGGTGACGCCGGCCGATCTGCAACGGGTGTTGACGCGCTATGTGCTGAACAAGCCCAGGGTGGTGCTGAGCGTGGTGCCGGCCGAGCACCCTGAATGGCAGGCGGGCAGCCCCAACTTTGTCGAGCCGCCCCCCTTGCCGCTGGCCCGGCCAACCCCCTCTTTGCTGCCTCATGTCATCAAGGAGACCCTGGACCGGCGCCAGGAGCCGGCCAGCGGTGGCGCCTTGCCGGTGCCCATGCCGACCCTGTGGCAGGCCAAGCTGGGTGAGCGGCTCTCTCTGCTCGGCCACTACAGCGACGAGGTGCCGGCCTTTGCCATGAGCATCAGCTGGCCGGGCGGTGAGCGGGCCGAACCCGAGGGCAAGGGCGGGGTCGCCACCCTGGCCGACGCCATGCTCTTCCTTGGCAGCGAGCAACTGCAGGCGGCCAGCATCGAGGAGCGGGCCCGCCAGCTGGGGGCCAGTATTCGCTTCAATCATGGGGAGGGGCGCAGCTACGTCGAGATCGAGGGGCTCACCTCCCATTTTGACGAGACGCTGGCACTGGTGCGGGAGCTGGTGCAGCAGCCCGCCATGCGCCAGGCCGATTTTGAGCGCAGCCGGTTTGATCATGCCCAGTGGCTGCAACAGCTGATGCAAGATCCCCAGTGGCAGGCGGACTGGCAGTTCGGCGCCCTGCTCGAGGGGCGCAAGCGGCCGGATCTGCTGGCCAGCGTGCGCGCGCTGACGCTGGACGATGTGCGCAACTTTTATCAGTCGGTCTATCGCAGTGGGGAAGCCCAGGTGGTGGTGAGCGGGGATCTGGCCCAGGAGCGGGTGATGAAGGCCCTCGGCTTTCTGGTCGAGCCTGCCGGTCAGCCGCCGGCCCTGCACTCCCTCGGCTGGCGCGGCCAGCAGGCGAAGCGGGCCATCTATCTGCTGGACAATCCCGGGGCGGCGCTCAGCCAGATCCGGGTGGGGCGGCGCGCCATGGCGGAGGATGCCTTCGGCGAGCACTACCTGACCCGGCTGATGAATGTGTCCCTCGCCGAGCGGCTGCACATCCGGCTGCGCGAGGAGCTGGGTTACACCTACTTTATCGACGCCGCCTTCGACGGCAACTCCGATGCGGGCCACTTCCTGCTGCAAAGCAGCGTGCGCAGCAGCGTGACCGGGGCAGCCCTGCGGCAGATCCTGCAGGAGCTCGACAAGTATCAGCGGCTGGGGCCGACCCGGCTGGAGGTGCGCACCCTGCGGGATCGGGTGCTCAATGGTCAGGCGCTCGATTACGAAACGTTGCCGCAGGAAATGGAGTACATGCTGCCCATCCTGCTCAAGGGGTGGCCGGAGGATTATGTGGAGCAGCGGGTGCAGCAGGTGAGCCGGCTCTCTCCCTTTACCCTGCGTGAGCTGGCCCGCCGCTGGCTCGATCCCGACGACATGGTGATCCTGGTGGTGGGGGATGCCAAGACGCTGGCTCCCGAGCTGGCCGCGTTGGGCTGGCCGGTGCAGCGCCTCTCTGCCACACCCTAGCGGGTTGCCCTATCGGGCAACGGCCGCAAGCAAAACAGCCCGCCCCCTGGCAGGGGGCGGGCTGTTTTTTTGCGCTCAAAAGAGGCAAACGGTCAGATCAGGGCCAGGGCGGCGGCCAGATCGGCAATCAGATCGTCGGCGTCTTCCACCCCGATGCTGAAGCGGATGAGATCGTCATTGACCCCGGCGGCGAGGCGGCTCGCCTCGTCCATGGCAGCGTGGGTGGTGCTGGCCGGATGGCAGGCAAGACTCTCGAGATCCCCCAGGCTCACCGCCTGCACGAAGAGTTGCAGATTGTCGAGCAGGGTGGCACAGCGCTCAAACCCGCCTTCCAGCTCGATGCTCACCATGCCGCCAAAGCCGCTGGCGAAGGCGCCGAGGGCATCGTGGCCCGGATGACTGGCCAGCCCCGGGTAGATCACCTTCTTCACCGCCGGATGGGCGGCCAGGAAGTCGGCCACCTTCTGGGCGTTGTGCAGGTGGGCATCCATGCGCAGGGGCAGGGTCTTGACCCCGCGCTGCAACAGGTAGGCCTCCTGCGGGCCGATGGGGGAGCCGATGTGCTTGAGGGCCACGGTGCGAATCGACTTCATCAGCGCGTGCGAGCCCGCCACCACCCCGGCGATGATGTCGCCGTGGCCGCCCAGGTATTTGGTGCCGCTGTGCATGACGATGTCGATGCCAAGCTCGAGCGGGCGCAGCAGATAGGGGGTGAGGAAGGTGTTGTCACACACCGTAATGGCGCCCACCTTGCGGGCCGCTTCCACTACCACCCGCGGATCCACCACCTTGAGGGTGGGGTTGGTCAGGGTTTCGAACAGTACCACCTTGGTGGCGGGGCGGATGTTGGCCAGCAGATCCTGATCGCTCTCGTAGGCGGTGACCTTGATGCCGGCGCGGCTGAAAGTCTGCTTGAGAAACGCATCGGTGCCGCCGTAGAGCGGACCGATATAGGCCACTTCATCGCCGCTGTCGGCCAGCGCATACATGATGGCGCTCACCGCCGCCATGCCGCTCGCCACCACCAGCGCTTCGTCGGCCCCTTCCAGCGCCGCCAGCTTCTGCTCCAGCTCGGCGGTGGTGGGGTTGCCAAAGCGGCTGTAGATGAAGCCGGGAGCCTGACCGGCGAAGCGCTCCTTGCCCGCCTGGGCGTTGAAGTAGCTGAAGGTGCTGCTCTGGTAGAGCGGGGTGGTGAGGGCGCCGGTCTGGGGATCGATCCGCTGGCCGCTGTGCACGCTCATGGTTTTGAATTTCATTGTATTGCTCCGTCATTGCCAGGCTGTGGCCCAACTGCTTGTGTCATCTGAAGGGGCACCGTGGCGCCCCCCGTCTATTAGGTATGGCAGCGTCAGGCGAGTTGTGGCTCGCGCCGTTCGCGCTTTGCCATCTGTTCGCTGCTTGTCTGCGCATTGGTCGACGCCGGGGCGACGCCATAGTGGCGGGTCGCCACATCCGGGTGGGAGCGCAGCCTCCCTTTGAGCACGTTCTCCCCCACCTGATAAAAGAGCGGGTTGGTCGGGTCGCTCTCGGGCCCCTGTGCCTGCGCCGCCAGCGCGGGGGAGAGGCTGAGCAGCGGCACGGTCGCATCCAGCCGCGCCGCCATGAAGAAGGCGCAGGAGAGGCGCGATACCCCGGGCGGCGGGCTCTGCACCCGGTGCAGGGTGGCCTTGAGGTAGCCGTTGGAGGCGAGCTCCAGCAGCTCGCCGATGTTGACCACCAGGGCGCCCGGCAGGGGCGGCGCCGAGATCCAGCCGTCGGCCGTCTCCACCTCGAGCCCGGAGTGATGGTCCTGCATCACCAGGGTCAGGTAGCCGGGATCCTTGTGGGCGCCCACCCCCTGACCGCTGCCCCCTGCGGCTTGCCCCGGGTAGTGGATCAGCTTCATGTGCTGATGGGGCGCCCCGCGAATGCTGTCGTCAAACACCCCGGCCGGCTGCGCCAGCACCTCGGCGAAGGCGGCCAGCAGGGTGAGGGTGATGGCGCTCAGCCGCTCCTGCCACGCCAGCAGGTGAGATTTCATCTCGGGCAGGGCGGTCGGCCACTGGTTGGGGCCGATGAGCCGCTGCCAGGGATGCTGCAGGCTGGCGGCATCGAGGGCGGCCTCTTCGTTCATGATGTCGAACTGCTCGCGCAGATCCGGCCGCGCCCGGGTGAGCTCGGCCCCCACCTGGTTGTAGCCGCGAAAGTGGGGGGAGTGCACCATCTGCACTGCCAGCTTCTCCTGCTGTGGCAGGGCGAAGAAGCGGGCCGCCAGCGCCAGGGTTTCCTGCTGTTCTTGCTCGCTCAGGCCATGGCCGATCAGATAGAAAAAGCCCACCTCACGGGCCGCCCGGCCAAGGGTGGCCAGCATCTGGCGACGGGTCTCGGGGGCGCCGTCGAGCGCGGCGAGATCGATGATCGGCAGTGGTGAATGTTCCATGTGCACCTCCTCACTGGCCAGGGGCGGGATGCTACCCGCACACCTGACATGAAAACGACGACGCCCTGACCGATGAACCGGCCAACGCCCTGTTGCCAGGGATGGCGCCATTTGGATTGAGGGAGATGCTACTGTTCGGTGTTATAAGACGGAAACAACAAATTATTCTTAGTTATATACAAAAATCGAAATAGAATTCGCCACCCATCCGGGTGGCTGCCGATTGAGCGGCGATAATGGCAATATACCGGCGCACTTGGCACCCATGTTGGCCTGACCCGGCATGTGCCGGCTTGAGCGCAATGTGAGCGCGAGTTGGGCAAGTTGGGCAAATAGAGAGGCGAGCATCGCTGCCAGCACAGAGATGCGCAAAATGCAGAGATGCCCAAATACAGAGATGCAAAAAGGGAGGCTGATGCCTCCCTTTGTGTAACGGGCGCTGGGGCCCTGTGTGGTGCCGAGGTCAGGCTCAGTAACCCAGGGTGAAGCGCTGGCGCAGGTGGGCCGGTTTTTCCGCTTCGTTGAGCACGCCGTCGGCCAGATCGCCGACCGTGATCCCGGCCGGTTGTTCACCGCTGAACAGCACCTGATCGCCACCGAGGTGATAGCCGCCGCGCTTCTCGCCGGGTTCCAGGAACACGGGCGGGGAGACGAAACGCCAGTCGAGGGTGGTTTCACGGCGCAGGGCGGTGAGGCCGTCGCGGGCGGCCAGGGCCCCCTGTTTCCACTCGGCTGGGAATTCCGGGGTATCCACCAGTTGCACGCCGGGGGCAATTTCCAGACTGCCGGCACCGCCGACCACCAGCAGCCAGCTGTTGGCCGCGACGGCGGCGGCTACGATGGCGCTGGCCCCCTTGAGGTACTGATCGTAGATGTCCGGGACGGTCCAGCCCGGGTTGTAGGCGCTGATCACCCGATCGTGCCCCTTGAGCACCTTGGCCAGCGCCTGGCTGTCCTGGGCATCCACCGCCACGGCGGTGACCTGCGGGTGAGCGGCGACCTTGCTGACATCGCGGACGATGGCGGTGACGTGATGGCCGCGGCTGACGGCTTCATTGAGGATGGCTGTACCGACAAAACCGCTGGCACCGATCAGGGCAATTTTCATGGGAGATTCTCCTTCACTGTTGGAATGGGGCTATCCTACGCCCCCGAATGTGATTTAATAATCCGTTGTAAATTGCATTCACTTATAAGCTGGATTTAACAATGGAACAGCTCAAGCGTTACGCCATCTTCGCCGCCGTGGTCGAGGCGGGCAGCATGACCGGCGCCGCCAAGGCCCTCGGCATGACACCCTCCGCCGTCAGTCAGCATATCAGCCAGCTGGAGAGCCTGCTCGGCCTAACCCTGCTGCACCGCTCCACCCGCCGCCTCAACCTGACCGAGGCGGGAGAGGTGGTGTGGCAGGGGTGCCAGTCTTTGCAGCAGACCCTCAACCAGACCGAGCTGCGCCTCTCTGAGGTACGCGACAGCCTGCTGGGGGAGGTGCGGATCACCGCCCCGGTGGGGATGGCCGGCCAGCCGCTGGCGCGGGCGCTCTCGCCGCTGCTGCAGGCCCACCCCGGCCTGTGCATCCAGATCATCGCCGACGACGAAAAGCGGGATCTCATCGCCGAGCGCATCGACGTGGCACTGCGGGTCGGCACGCTCTCGGACTCCACCTTGGTGGCGCGCAAGCTGGGCCAGACCCGGATGTTGCTGTGCGCCTCACCCGCCTACCTGGCGCGCAAGGGCACCCCGCGCAGCCCGGAGGCGCTGCTGGATCACGACTGGCTGGCCGCCGATATGCTGAACGGCGGCCTGACCTTCTTCGACGAGAAAGGGCAGGGGCACAGGGTCAAACCCAAGCCGCGGGTGGTCTGCAACAACGTGTTGCCGCTGCGCCAGTTCACCCTGGCGGGGCAGGGGGTGTCGCTGCAGCCGGAGGGGGAGATCGCCGAAGATCTCGCCTCGGGTCGCCTGCTGGAATTGCTGCCGGGCTTTCGGGTGCCACCCATGGAGATCCACGCCATCACCCCGCAGCGGGAGATCCCGGAGAAGGTGCGCCGGGTGATCGCCGCCCTGCGCAGCCACTTCGCCGAGCCGGTGGGGGCCGCGGCGACACGTCCGTAGTCCGGGCAAGGAAGAAGGCCGTTCCGGTTGGCCGGATTAAAAAAGAGGGCAGCCCGCGGGCTGCCCTCTGTCGATGCCATGCCGGTGAGACAAGGCACGGCCTCACTTCATGTAGAGGCCGCCGTTGATGGCCAGGGTCTCGCCGGTGATATAGGCACCCGCCTCGCTGGCAAGAAACACCACGGCGGCGGCGATCTCTTCCGGCTTGGCCAGCCGGCGCATGGGGATGTCGGCCTTGATGCTGTCGAGGATGTCGGTGCGGATCGCCTCCACCATGGGGGTGGCGGTGTAGCCGGGGGCGATGGCGTTGACCGTCACCCCGAAGCGGGCTCCTTCCGCTGCCAGCGCCTTGGTGAAGCCCAGCATGCCCGCCTTGGCGGCCGAGTAGTTGACCTGGCCGAACTGCCCCTTCTGGCCATTGACCGAGGAGATGTTGATGATGCGGGCATCGCGCTGTTCGCACATGGCATCGAACAGCGGCTGGGTCACGTTGTAGAGGCTGCACAGGTTGGTGTGGATCACCTCGAACCACTGCTCCGGGGTCATCCGCTTGAAAGCCCCGTCCCGGGTGATGCCGGCATTGTTGACTAGCACGTCCACCCGCCCTTCATCCTGCAGCAATCGGCCCAGAGTGTCGCGGCACATGGCGGTGTCGGCGACGTCCAGCGCCAGCAGCCGCACCTGATCCGGCCGAAAACCCTGCTCCCCGTACCAGTCGTGCGCCGCCGCCCCGTTGGGGCTGGAGTGGGTGGCGATGATGCGATACCCCTGGGCCAGCAAGGCGGTGGTGATGGCGGATCCGATGCCGCCACGGGCTCCGGTGATCAAGGCAACTTTCTTCATCTTGGCTCTCCCTGCATAAAAGATTCGAACGAGGACTTTATGGGCTTTTTGAGGTAATTGATATATTTGTTTTCAAACAATCTGACAGGCAAACGCGTCACTTTTGTGACAGTCTGCCAAGCTGGCTTGACGCGCTGGCCTAAGGGGCAGGCAAGGCCCTGGACAAGGGGGCCGGGGTGAGCGCTGCGGCCAGTACTTGCCGCCAAGGTCGCGGCCATGTTTAATGGGGCCCTTGCGCGCAGCGCCTTGCCGACAGCCAGATCCGATCTCGTCATGACCATCTTGCCCACCACTCCCGACGCCATGCCCCAGCCGCACAGCCAGCTGACCCGCATCGAGCGGGTGCTCGACTACATCCACGCCAACCTGGATCAGCCGCTGGCGCTGGCCGAGCTGGCGGAGCAGAGCTGCTGGTCGCGCTGGCAGCTGCAGCGGGTGTTCCTCCACGAGACGGGGCTGACGGTGGCCCATTATGTGCGCGAGCTCAAGCTGAGCCAGGCGGCAGAGGCGCTGCTCTCTGGCCGCCAGCGGGTGCTGGATCTGGCGCTCTGTTACGGTTTTGGCTCCGAGGTGAGCTTCAGCCGCGCCTTCAAGCAGCAGTTCGGCTGCTCACCGCTGGCCTATCGCAAGCGCGGCCTGTGGCTGGGGCTGCGTACCCCCCTGGTGCGGGCTACGCTGCCGCAACCCATGCCTGCCAGGCTGGTACAGGTGCGGATCGAGAGCCAGCCTGGCTTTATCCTGCAAGGGGTGAAGGGGCAGATCCGCGGGCTGTTTGCCGCCGCTCCCGACTTTCAGCAGACGGTGCCCGCCATCTGGCGCGCCCTGCGTACGGCGGGCGGTTTGCCACCCGGGCAGGAGCGGGTGGGGGTAGTGGATGTTTCTGGTGCCGGCGAGTCGCTCCCCTACTGGGCGGGCAGCGTGATGGAGGCGGGGGCCAGCTTGCCCGCCGGTCTGGCGCACCTCCCGGTGCCGGCCCAGACCTACGCGGTGCTGAGTCACGTGGGCCCGGTCAGCCAGCTGGGGCAGACCCTCAACTGGTTTATCCTGCACTGGCTGCCGAGCTCCGGTTATCGGGGGGTGGACGGTTTCGAGCTGGAGCGTTACGCCCCCGATTTTGACGGCAACCAGCCGGATGCCCGCATGGAGTACTGGCTGCCCGTCGCCCCTCTCTGAGCTGGCCACCTCTTGCCCGGTGGATGCCGGGCGCTGCTATCCCTCTTTCCCTTTTGACTGCGCCAGGCTTTGCTATCCATTCGACATCGCCTGCGTTGCTACCGTCAGTTTAGGTTGCCGGATGGGGCCAAACTGACCACATTTTCTCCCTCTTTCGCGCCAACATGCCCCAAATTGTTAATTCAAGGGCAAAATGACCCAATAAAATGCAAATGAGATTTGTTACTATTCACTCATTGCATTCGAGGATCAGATGTACGCCACTCACCCCCCTTTGACCCTGGTCGCCGCGACTATCTCCGCCCTGTTGGCTGGCCCCGTGCAGGCAGCCGCTGCCGAGCGCCCGACACAGACCCGGGCCGACGAGACCCTGACCGTGCTCGGGGAGACCTATCGCAACACCGCGACCAAGACCCGGCTCGACCCCCTGGAGACACCCCAGGCCATTTCGGTGGTGGAGGGTGACACCCTGGAACAGCGCGGCGTCAGCTCGGTGAGCGAGGCGCTGCGCTACGTGCCCGGCGTCAACACCGAGCTGCGGGGCGGGGCTGTCAACCGGCTGGATCTGTTCAACATCCGCGGCTTTGACAACTACCAGAACTTCTACGACGGCCTGCTGCTGCAGTACAACGACTGGAACCTGCAGCCCCAGATCGATCCGGTGGCCATCGAGCAGCTGGAAGTGTTCAAGGGGCCCACCTCCGTGCTCTACGGCAGCATGCCCCCCGGCGGCATGGTCAACCTCATCGCCAAACGCCCCCAGCGGGAGAGCAGGCACAGCGTCAGCGTGGCGAGCGGGACGGGCACCCTCAAGGAGCTGACCCTCGACAGCACCGGTGCCCTCAACGATCAGTTTGCCTATCGGCTGGTGGGGCTGGCTCGCCAGAAAGAGGGCCAGGCGGTGACCTCAGAGGAGGAGCGCTACGTGCTGGCGCCCTCTCTCGACTGGCAGTTGAGTGATCGCACCCTGCTAAACCTCAACCTCTATTACCAGAAAGACCCGCAAGCCGGCATCTACACCACGGTGCCGGCCAGCGGCTCGGTCAAATCCAACCCGCTGGGCCAGCTTGGCAGCGATACCTTCCTTGGCGATGAAAACTGGAACCACTACAGCCGGGAGGTGACCCTGTTCGGCTACAAGCTGAGCCACGACTTCAACGCCAACTGGCAGCTGCTGCAAAACGCCCGCTACATGGATGCTTCGGCCAACCAGCAGAACACCTACAACGCGGCGCTGGCGGCCGACCACCGCACCCTGGCCCGCAACGCCTACCTGACCGATGAAGACTCTCGCGGCTTTGTCATCGACAACCAGCTAGCGGGCAAGGTGCAGACCGGCAAGGCCCAGCACAACCTGCTGCTGGGGGTCGATTACCAGTATCTGGATGCGCGCATTCTCTATCGGGATACCCTCGACTACTCTGCCCCGGCCATCGACATCTTCAACCCGAACCACCAGCAGATAGTACCGGCAGACCTGGTCTTCAACTATCAGGACAACCGCACCATCCGCCAGTATCAGAGCGGCCTCTACCTGCAGGATCAGGTGCGCCTCGATCGGCTGGTGGCCATCGGCGGCGCCCGCTACGACCGCTACCGGATGGACACCGACAGTCGGACCCTCTATCAGGGGGCGGCGAGCCGCACCCTGGCCCAGATTGATCAGGACAACCTCTCGTTGCGCCTCGGCGCCCTCTACGAGCTGGATCACGGCCTCTCGCCCTATGTGAGTTATGCCGAGAGTTTCGAGCCGGTGGCGGGAGCGGACAAGCAGGGCCAGGCGTTCAAACCGGCCACCGGCCGGCAGTGGGAGGGGGGGCTCAAGTTCCTCTCCGAGGACATGAGCAAGACGGCCACTCTCTCGGCGTTCCACATCACCAAACAAAATGCCCTGGTGACGGATCCGGACAACGTCTACGGACCCAAGCTGCAGACCGGCGAGATGGTCTCCAAGGGGGTCGAGCTGGAGGGGCGACTCGATCTCACCAGCCGCTGGGATCTGGCGCTGAGCTATACCCGCCAAGAGATGGAGATCACCCGCGACACCACCAGCCTGCAGGGCAAGACCCCGGTCTGGGTGCCCAAGCAAATGGCATCGCTGTGGAGCAACTACCTGCCGGCCGGCCCGCTGGAAGGGGTGCGCCTGGGGGCTGGCTTGCGCTACGTGGGGGAGGCCCAGCTTGATGCCGCCAACACCGATACGGTGCCGGATTACCTGCTGATGGACATGGCTGCCTCCTACGATCTGGCCCAGCTCAGCCAGCGTCTGCAAGGGGTGGAGGCCTCTTTGAGTGCCAGCAACCTGTTCAACAAGACCTACTACTCCTGCTACGACCAGAACAACTGCTGGTTCGGGGCAGAGCGCAGCGTGGAGGCGCGACTCAAATACGTATTCTGACCCTGCGTCCCGGGCCGAGCCCGGGACTCTCTCACCCCATGACCGGCGCCGGTCGCCGTGCCCGCACTCCGGGCGCACGGCGCGAGCCGGATCTGCAGGCGCTGGCGGATCACGGCGCCCTGTTCGCGGCCGCCGCCGGGCTTATCCCGTCCCTCAAGGGGCGGCTGGTGGCTGCCGGCGAGAGCGCGGCGCTGTTGACGGCGAGCAAGCAGGCCACGCCGGCCGAGGTGGCGGCCGCGCTGCACGAGTATTGGCGGCAGGCCCATCCGGAGGCGGGTCCCGCCTACTGGCTCACCCGCAGCTGGGGCATGCTCTGCTGGCAGTCCATCTATCTTGCCATGGTGGCCGTCTATCGGCTGCGAGCCGTGCCGGCACTGGAGAGGCTGGGCCAGGGCTATCAGGATGGGTTGGTATCGGGCTTTACTCTGCCGGCCGAACCCATGATCAAGGGGGAGCTGGAGCTCTTGATCAAGACGGCGGGTGAGCGGCTGCAGGCCCATTGGCAGGCACTGTTCGCAGTGCTGGGGCAGGTGCAGCGGCTGCAGCCGGGCTTCGTGCGGCCGCTCTTGGCGGACGATCTGCTGGCGGCGCTGGTGCGGGTGCCCGCGTTCTTTGACGAGATAAGCCCCGCCGAGGTGGCGGCCCATGCGCCGCACTGGCTTGCCGCCTGCGGCCTGCCGGCCGAACATCTGACGGGCTGGCAGCCGGCGCCCTGGCCGCCAGCGGCCGGCTTGGTCGGTTATGTGCGCCAGCGCTGCTGCCTGCACTATAAGCGCCGCGATGGCGAGCTCTGCGCCAACTGTCCGCGGCGGCAGGGGGCGGCGAGCGGTGAAGAGGGGGCTTGAACAGAGAAGCCCTGCATGATGACAAGCCGCCCTCAGGCGGCTTTTTACTGCGCTTTTACGTCGCCCATCTTGCTGCGAATGCGCTCAAACAGGCTCTGCAGACAGGTTTGATCCCGGTCGGCGGCGCGCACGGCGCCATACATGTGGCGGCGCACCCCCTCGGCGAGCGGGCGCGCTTCAAGCAGCCCCTGGCGGACAAACTCCTCGCAGGCCCAGCGCGGCAGGGCGGCGACGCCAAGGCCAGCGGCGGCCATTTGCAGCATCACGGAGGTGTTGTCCACCGGCTTGCAGCGGGCGGGCTCGATGCCGGCTGGTTGCAGGAAGCGGCTGAACACGTCCATCCGCGCCCGCTCCACCGGATAGACCAGCAGCACCTCGGGGCGCAGATCCTCAGGCTTGATGGTCCGCTGCCCACAGAGGGGGTGGTCCGGCGCCATCACCAGCACCAGCTCGAAGGCGAACAGCGGCTCGAAGTGGAGATCGCCGCGCGCCTGCACGTCCGAGGTGAGCAGCAAGTCGAGCTGGCCGCCGAGCAGGGCGCTGATGGCATCAAAGCCCGGCACCGACTCCACCTCCAGATCCACCCCCGGCCACTGGCGGCGAAAATCGGGCAACAGCGGCAGCAACCATTGAATGCAGCTGTGGCAATCGAGTGCCAGGTGAAGGCGACCGGCATCGCCGCTGTGCAGGGCCTGCAGCTGTTTCTCGGTCTGTGCCAGCGCCGGCAGCACCTGGCGGGCCAGCCCCAGCAGCTGGTTGCCGGCCGCGGTCAGCACCAGCGGCCGGCTCTTGCGCAGATAGAGCTCCAGATTGAGGCGGGTCTCCAGCTCTTTTAGCTGGTGGGAGAGGGCGGACTGGGTGAGGTTGAGGGTCAGCGCCGCACCGGCCAGCGAGCCCTGCTCGGCCAGCGCGCTCACCGTCTTCAGGTGCTTGATGTCGATCCCCGGGTTGCTTGACACCGCCATGGTATCCCTCCTTGTTGTGCCTGGGCGGCGGCTTGTTGCCCGCCTTGAGAATTTCTTGAGAGCCAGTTGAAAAGGATTCAATAGCCAACGCCACCTTATCTTGTCATTTTGGATGTGTAAACATCTGGATGGCTAAATCATCCAGTTCACCATCAGATGAATGAGCATAAGGAATGGAACCTATGACCTGCGCACACACCCTGGGCTTTCCCCGTATCGGCGCCAAGCGCGAGCTGAAATTTGCCCTCGAATCTTACTGGCGCGGCGAAACCAGCCAGGCCGAACTCATCGCCACCGGCAAGAGCCTGCGTGAGCGTCACTGGCAGGCCCAGCAACAGGCCGGTGTGACCCTGCTGCCGGTGGGTGACTTCGCCTGGTACGATCAGGTGCTCGGCACCAGCCTGCTGGTGGATGCCATCCCCGCCCGCCATCGTCATGGCGACACCGATCTCGATACCCTGTTCCGGGTCGCCCGTGGCCGTGCGCCGACCGGCCCGGCCGCTGCCGCCGCCGAGATGACCAAGTGGTTCAACACCAACTATCACTACCTGGTGCCCGAGTTCAGCCGCGACCAGCGCTTCAAACTGGGCTGGAGCCAGCTGTTTGACGAAGTGGAAGAGGCCAAGGCGCTGGGGCTGCCGGTTAAGGCGGTGCTGCTGGGCCCTGTCTCCTACCTCTGGCTTGGCAAGGAGAAAGAGAGCGGCTTCTCCCGCCTCGAACTGCTCGACCGCTTGCTCATCGTCTATCAGGAGATCCTGGCGAAACTGGCCGCCCAGGGGGTGGAGTGGGTGCAGATCGACGAGCCGGCGCTGGCGCTGGACCTGCCGGACGAGTGGCGGCTGGCTTATCTCAACGCTTACGAGCGTCTGGCCGGTCCCTGCAAGCTGCTGCTCACCACTTATTTCGGCTCTGTTGCCCATCAGCGCGACATCATCACCAGCCTGAAGGTGGACGGCCTGCACCTGGATCTGGTGGCGGCCCCCGAGCAGCTGGAGACGCTAGTCCCGCACCTGCCGGCCCAGTGGGTCATCTCGGCCGGGGTCATCAACGGTCGCAACGTCTGGCGTGCCAACCTGGCCAAGCTGGTACCGACTCTAAAATCGCTGAAGGATAAGCTCGGCGAGCGGCTCTGGGTCGGCTCCTCCTGCTCCTTGCTGCACAGCCCGGTGGACTTGACTCTCGAATTGGAGCTGGATGCCCAGACCCGCAGCTGGTTCGCCTTCGCCCTGCAAAAATGCTACGAGCTGGGGCTGCTGGCTGACCATCTCAATGGCGGGGAGCTGGACAAGATCACTGCCTACAGCCAGCCCATCGTGGATCGGGAGTCCGACAGCCGGGTGCACAAGAAGGCGGTGCAGTCACGGCTCGCCAGCCTCACCAACAGCGATTTTGATCGCCACAGCGCCTACCCGGTGCGGGCCGAGGCGCAGCGCTCGGATCTCAAGCTGCCGCTGTTGCCGACCACTACCATCGGCTCCTTCCCGCAGACCTCGGAAATTCGGGTGCTGCGCCAGGATTGGCGCGCCGGTCGCATCGATGACCAGGCCTATGAGGCGGGTATTAAGGCCCAGATCAAGGATGCCATTCTGCGCCAGGAGGCCATCGGGCTGGACGTGCTGGTGCACGGCGAAGCCGAGCGCAACGACATGGTGGAGTATTTCGGTGAGCTGCTGGATGGCTTTGCCATCACCCGCTTCGGCTGGGTACAGAGCTATGGCTCGCGCTGCGTCAAGCCGCCGGTGATCACCCGTGACATCGACCGACCCACACCCATGACCCTTGAGTGGACGAAGTTTGCCCAGAGCCTGACCGACAAGCCGGTCAAGGGCATGCTGACCGGCCCGGTGACCATCCTCTGCTGGTCCTTCCCGCGCGAAGACGTGAGCCGCGAGCAGTCTGCCTTGCAGATTGGCCTGGCCATTCGTGACGAGGTGGCAGATCTCGAAGCCGCTGGTATCAAGATCATCCAGATCGACGAGCCGGCGATCCGTGAAGGGCTGCCCCTGCGCAAACAGGATCATCAGGCTTATCTCGACTGGGCGGTGCGGGCCTTCCGTCTGAGCGCCAGCCCGGTGGCAGACTGCACCCAGATCCACACCCACATGTGTTACAGCGACTTCAACCTCATCATCGAGGCGGTGGCGGCCCTGGATGCGGACGTGATCACCATCGAGACCAGCCGCAGCCAGATGCAGCTGCTCGAAGCGTTCGAGCGCTTCAACTACCCCAACGAAATCGGCCCGGGCGTCTACGACATCCACTCGCCGAACGTGCCGAGCCAGAGCTGGATTGAAGGCCTGCTGCGCAAGGCGGCCAAGAAGATCTCGGCCGAGCGGCTGTGGGTCAACCCGGATTGCGGCCTCAAGACCCGCGGCTGGGAAGAGACCGAAGCCGCCCTCAAGGTGATGGTCGATGCCACCAAGGCGCTGCGCGCCGAGCTGGCCTGATAAGGCTATCCGCAAACAACAAGAGAGTACGGGCATAACGAACGAGGGAAGGCGCAAGCCTTCCCTCTTTTTTTGTTGGTTGAAGCCCCTCAGAGGGTGACGACAAAGGCGCCGCTGGCAAGCCCCGGGCTTGGGACGGGCGAGGGGGCGCTCGGCAGCTGCTGCGGCTGGGGCTCCCTCGCCAGTGCTTCGGCCAGCCAATGGTGATCGAGGGGGATGGCATTGCGATCACCGATCACCAGATTGAGGTGCTGGGCGCCGAGGCAGCCGTAGCGGGCGGGATCGGTCTGGGTAAAGAGACCGAGGCAGGGTACGCCGCTGGCGGCGGCCAGGTGCAGCGGCCCGGTGTCACCGCTGACGAAGAGGGAGAGGCCACCGGCAAAGCGGGCCAGCTCGCTCAGGCTGGACAGGGACACCTGAACGTCCCCGAGCCGGGGCTGGGGATCGGCGGGATCCTCGAGCTGGATCAGCAGGGCACTGGGGTAGTGGCGGCGCAGATCCCCGAGCAGTCGTTGCCACTGGGGCAGAGAGAGCCCCTTGCCCTTGCGGGCGCCGGTGAAAAAGCCGATGAGCGGCCGCGCCGGGTAGTCCTGCCTGAGTGCCAGCAGCCGTGGGCTGGCGCTGTGCAGCAAGCTGCCGAGCTCAATCTGATCGGCGAGATGACCGTGCATGCCGAGCAGTTGCAGCGGTTGGTGGGCGTAATGGCAGTGCTGGTTGGGAGTGAGGGGCTGGGGGAACAGGGCGTCGCCCTTGGCATCGTCAAAGCCCAGCTTCTCGCGCGCCTTCACCCAGCCGGCGATCAGGTGATCGGTGCTGGAGGCAAAGGGCACGTAGACCCGATCGTAGTGCTGACGGCGCAGCCGCCACAGCACCGACAGGGAGGCCAGCAGCCGTTTGCCCTGCAGCTTGACCGGATGAATGCGCTGCAGTTGCAGATCGGCCAGGAAGGGGAGCAGCTGACCGCCGCTGCACACCAGCTCTATCTCGGCATGGGGGTGGGCGCTGCGCACCTTTTGCAAGAAGGGCAGCAGAAACAGGTTGTTGCCGATGCGGCAGGTACTGCGAATGACCAGGATCCGCTGGGGAGGCTGGCTGCTTGCCGGCAGTCGGCCTTGACGCGCGAGCCAGGCGAGGGCGGCCCGCTCCAGCCCGGCGGTCCAGCAGCGGCGCTGGCCGTCGAAGCGGCGAAGGGCATCTCTGATGGTGCTCATAAGTAGTGGCTCCGTGCATGAAGATGAGCTCAAGATGACACTGCGATTCTTAAGGGCGTGTTAAGAGAAGCGGGAAAGGAGGCCGTCAGCAGCTTTTTTGTAAGAATTTGTTGCTGCATCACAGTTTTGTGACGAGTGCGAGGAGACGAGGGATGGTGGTGTGACTCCCATGAGGCCGGTCATCACCAAATAAGAGGGGCCTGGCTGCATCTGGCGGTGGTATTGGGCGAGGGGATGCCGTTAAAATTGCGCATTTGAAATGAATGTTATCCGCGCAGGAGCCCCATGCAGTTCAGGGATTTTTTTCCGGTATCCACCAATACCAGTATCAAAGAGAGTTGTTACGGCGCCTTGGGCGCCTTCGCCGGGCTGTTGGGTACTGCCCTCTTGTGTCGCTGGGGGCTGGGGCTTGAGGTCCATTGGCTGATCGCCCCCATGGGGGCCTCCGCCGTGCTGCTGTTTGCCGCGCCCGCCAGCCCGCTGGCCCAGCCCTGGTCCATCGTGGTGGGCAACGGGGTCTCGGCGCTGATGGGGGTGCTGAGTACCAGTCTGGTGGCGGATCCGGCGCTGGCTGCGGCCCTTGCCGTGATGCTGGCCATCGCCGCCATGTTTCTCACTCGCAGCCTGCATCCGCCCGGCGGCGCCGTGGCCTTGACCGCAGTCATCGGTGGCGAGGGGATCCGCCAGCTCGGGGTGGGCTATGTGCTGCTGCCGGTGCTGCTCAATTCGCTGCTGTTGCTGCTACTGGCGCTCTGCTACAACCGGCTGCTGGGGCGCCGTTATCCCAACAGCGGTCAGGCCCAGCCCAATCGCCACCAGACCGCCGATCCCCAGCCGAGCGAGCGGGTGGCGACCCAGGCGGCGGACATCGACTTTGCGCTGGAAAAGCACGGCGAGCTGCTCGACATCAGCCGCCAGGATCTGCAGGCGCTATTGCAGGAGGCCCAGCTGCACGCCCTGCGGGCCAGGGTGGGCACGGTGCGGGTGCAGGACGTGATGTCGCGGGATCTGATCCTGATAGCGGCGCAGCAGCCGGCCATGGCGGCCTGGCAACTGCTCTCCCACCATCAGGTCAAGGCGCTGCCGGTGGTGGACGAGGCCGGCCGGCTGACCGGCATCATCACCCTGCACGACCTGATGATCGACCGGGCGCTGCAACAGCCGCGAGGCGCCGCGGAGCTGGCCGAGCTGCGGGTCGCGGATCTGATGACCCGCAACGTGTCGACCGCCCGCCGCTATCAGCCGCTCTACGATCTGGTGGGCGCCTTCTCCGATGGCGGCCTGCACCACATGCCGGTGGTGGATGGCGAGCAGCTGGTGGGGATCCTGACCCAGTCGGACATGGTGGCGGCGCTGTTCAACCTGGCGCTGCACCCGGCACAGGGCGAAACCGGCGCGCCGGCCAGTCCATAAAAAAGGCCCCTCACGGGGCCTTTTTGTTGTCTGCGTCTTGGCTCAGGGGGCCGGGTAGATGGTGTTGCCCTGAAACACGGTCTGCTCGACCCGGGTGTCGGCAATCTGCTCTGGGGTGCCGGCTTCGACCAGGGCGAATAGATCCCGGTCGAGCACGATGAAGTCGGCGGATTTGCCCGCCTCGATGGAGCCGGTGATCTCCCCCTGGCGCACCGCCCTGGCACCGTTGATGGTGTAGGCGGCCAGCATCTCGGTCAGCGAGATGCGCTGGCTGGCGCGAAATGCATCGTCGCTGCCGGCCGCCCGTACGATGCCGGCGGCCATGTTCTCAAACGGACGGGGATCCCGGCTGTCGACCGGCGCGTCGCTGCCTGCCACCAGGATGGCACCCGCCTTGCGGCTGCTCTCGACCGGATAGAGGGCCTGCTGCAGATAACCCAGCTGATCGTAGAGCGCCTCGCTCAGGGACTGGCCGGCCCTGGTTGGCTGGATGAAGGGGGTGACCAGCATGTCGTAGGCAAGCTGGGGCGTGGTCCAGGCGTAGGTGAAGGTGAGGTAGAGCCCGAGCTCGCCAAGGCGGCGCTGATCGTCCGGGTGCACCACCTGCAGGTGGGCCAGGGTGTGGGGGATGCCCCGATCGCCGTTGCTGGCGCGGGCGGCAGCCAGCGCATCGAGCCCGACCCGGGTGCTGCGATCACCGATGCTGTGCATGTGAATGCCAAAACCCGCCCCGTCCAGCGCGGTGACGTAGCGCTTCAGATCCGCCTCCCGGTAGTTGACAATGCCGTTGCTGCCGGCGTCTTCGCTGTCGGCGGTGATGGTGACCCGGCCGCTGTCCGGATCCAGCGCCAGATGGGGGTTCTGGTAGTTTTCCAGCATGCCGGCGTTGGGCAGGAAAGGCGGCGCGGTGAAGGGATCCCCCTCCAGCACTCCGTCGAGGAAGATCTTGACCGCATCGGCCTTGATCAGCGGGTTGCCGGCAAAGGCGCTTCTGACCTGAGTGGCCTTGGCCAGGTGCCCCTCGATGTCCAGCTTGCCGCTGTAGTCATCCTCGTGAAAACAGGTGGCGGCGGTGATGCGCATCTGCAGCAGCCCTCGTGCCTGCATGCTGAGCAGGCGCTGGCGGATGAAGTCGGTGGCGCAGGCGTCCTGCACGCCGGTGATGCCGCGCGAGGCCATCAGGGTAGCGATGGCCGGCAGGATCTGCTCGTACTGGGCGGCGGCCCGCTCGTCGCTGGCGCTCAGCACCCCGCTGTCCGGCACCGGGATGGCGCTGCGGGCTCCCTCCCGGATGACGCCGCTGGTCAAGTCCACATAGGGGATGAACCGCTCGAACACCCCGCCCGGCGCCAATGTGCCGGGGTTGAAGCCCACCTGATTGCCATCCTGATCTTCGGCGCTGGCCAGTGCCTGCGAGTTGTAGGCACTGGCGTGACCGTCCGCCCCGAGCAGCACCACCGGGTTGTCCGGCGCCACGGCATCCAGGGCGGCCAGCAGGGTGGCATGGCTCGCGGTCGGGGTATTGCCATCATAAGGGGACCACTGATTGACCACCAGCCACTCGCCCGGCTGCCCGGCGTAGCGGGGCAGGCACGCCTTGACCTTGGCAGCCAGCTGATCGAGATCGACGGCCTGGCCATCCAGATCGCACATGGGCAGGGCCACGGTGCCGAGCAGGTGGATGTGGTTGTCGTGCAGCCCCGGCAGCACCATGCGCCCCTGCAGATCCACCTGGCGGGTGGCGTTGGTCATGAAGGATCCGGCCCCCTGGCGCGAGCCGACGTAGCGGAACTTGCCATCCTCGACCACCATGGCCTCGACCAGGCTGCGCTGGCCATCCTGGGTGTAAATTTTGCCGTTGAAGTAGAGGGTACTGGTCGGTTCCTGCGAGCGGTTGTCTTGCTGGCAGCCGCCGAGCAGGATCGTCATCAGCAGGGCGACCAGCCCCCGGCGGTGGTTGTGTTGTTTGCCATCCATTGCGTGCTCTCCTTGTATGATTGCAGTGATTACTGCAAATATGAGCACAGTTGTTTATTGCAGCTGTGCCGGAAAATGCCAGTTATTGCTGCACTTTTTTTTACTTGTGTTGAGTCTGTCTCATCATGTAGTGATGAGACTCGGTGACCATGGAGGGAGAGACGCAATGGCGGAACACGCATTGCCAGAGGGACTCAGCATGCGGCGTCAGCCGCGGCAGCAGCGCAGTCAGGAGGTGGCGACCCGCATCGAGCAGGCCACCCTGGCGCTGCTGCGGGAGCAGGGGTTTGCGGCGCTCAACACCAATGCCATTGCCGCCCGCGCCGGGGTGGGTATCAAGTCGCTCTATCACCTCTATCCCAACAAGGAGGCGATCATCTGCCGGCTGGCGATGGACTGGCTGGCGGCGGTGTGCGAGGCGCAGGCGACGATCCGCCAGCAGGCCGACAACTGGCCGCAGACCCTGGCCATGCTGGATCAGGCGCTGGATGCATTGGATGAGCGCTTCGTCGGCTACGGGGCCCTGTGGCAGGCGATGGATCTCATCCCGGCCCTGCACGGGCTCGAGCAGGAGCACGAGCGCGGTCAGCTGGCATTCTGGCACGAACGGCTGCGCCATTTTGGCTGCCGCTGGCCCGACCCCGAGCTCACCACCCTGATCCGCTACTTCTACCGGACGGCGGATGTGGTCAAGCAGTGCGCCAAGGAGCAGGGACGCCTGGGGGATCCCATCTGGCTGCTCCATCGCCATTGGCTGCAGCAACTGGTGGCGAGCGCCATCGCCGAGCCGGATCCCGCCAGAGTGTGGCAGGCGCAGCCCGCCCTGATGCCGGGCGACGCGGCGGCAGAGGCTGAATAAACCGCGCTGGGGTCAAAACAAACTGCGGTCAAAACAAACTGGGGTCAAAACAAACTGCGGTCAAAACAAACTGGGGTCAAAACAAACTGGGGTCAAAACAAGAGGGAGTGCCAGGCACTCCCTCTTTGGGATAAAACGGGAAGAGACGCAGGAGAAGGCTCAGCCGTAGCGGGCTAGGGTGAGCCCTTCGTCGCTGATGGCGGTGTCGCTGCCGCTGATGAGATCGCACAGCAGCTGGCCCGAGCCCGCCGCCATGGTCCAGCCCAGGGTGCCGTGGCCGGTGTTGAGCCAGAGCCCGGGGATGGGGCTTGGGCCCACCAGCGGGGTGCCGTCCGGCGTCATGGGGCGCAGCCCGGTCCAGAAGTCGGCGCGGCTGATGTCGCCCCCCTCGGGGAAGAGATCGCCGACCACCATGGCCAGGGTGTCGTGCCGTTTCGGGTTGAGGGCCAGGTTGTAACCTGACAGCTCCGCCATGCCGCCGACCCGGATCCGCTCGTCGAAACGGGTGATGGCCACCTTGTAGGTTTCGTCCAGCACGGTACTGCGCGGCGAGGCCTCGGCGTTGATCATCGGCAGGGTGAGGGAGTAGCCCTTGACCGGGTAGACGGGCAGATCGAGCCCGAGCGGGCGCAGGAACCCGGTGGCATAGCTGCCGAGGGCACAGACGATGGCGTCGGCCTTGAAGCGCTGCTCGCCGGCCCGCACCGCCACGGCGCGTCCCTGCGCCAGCTCGATCTCGTCGATGGCGCAGTTGAACACGAACTTGACTCCCAGTCGCTGTGCTTCCGCTGCCATGGCCTTGGTGAAGCGGAAGCAGTCGCCGGTCTCATCGCCCGGCAGGCGCAGGCCGCCCACTATCTTGCCGCGTACCCGGGCCAGCGCCGGCTCTGCCCCTTCACAGCCAGCGGCATCGAGGGACTGGTAGGGCACGCCGTATTCTTCCAGCACCTCGATGTCGCGCTTGCTGGCATCGAGCTGGGCCTGGCTGCGAAACAGCTGCAGGGTGCCGAGCTGGCGCCCTTCATAATCGATGCTCAGCTCGTCGCGCAGCAGCTTCATGCAGTCGCGGCTGTATTCGGCCAGCCGCACCATGCGCCCCTTGTTGACCGCATAGGCCGCCGGGGTGCAGTTGGCAAACATCTTCAGCATCCAGCGCAGCTGGAAGGGATCCGAGGTCGGTCGCACCGTGAAGGGGGCATGCTTTTGCAGCAGCCACTTGGCGGCCTTGAGGGGAATGCCGGGGGCCGCCCAGGGGGCCGCGTAACCGGGGGAGATCTGGCCGGCATTGGCGTGGCTGGTTTCAAGGGCCACTCCGTCACGCCGTTCCAGCAGCGTCACCTTGTGACCCGCCTTGGCCAGATACCAGGCGCTGGTCACGCCGACCACGCCACCACCGAGTACCACTATGTCCATCTTGTCTCTCCTTGACTGGGGCCCTCACCTTAATCAGCCGCCACAGGATATTCAACTGGTGTAGATATAATTGGGATATATATCTATTTACATTTATTTAACTGGTTTTCAATGTTGAAAAGTGTGGACTTGTTGGCATTAGCTGTGGCAGTCAGAACTGCTCCAGCCGGATCAGGTACTGCTCCGCCGTCGCCAGGATGGCGTGCTGCTGTTCGGCGGCCTGGCCATCCCAGTTGGCATAGGGCTGGGCGAGGCGAGGATTGTTGCCAAGCTTCTCCCGGTTGCGCCATAAAAAGTGCCAGTAGAGGCTGTTGAACGGGCAACTCCCGTCGCCGCTGCGGGCTTTGACTTGATAGTGGCATCCCTTGCAGTAGTGGCCCATTCGCTCGAGATAGGCGCCGCTGCTGGCGTAGGGCTTGCTGCCCATCAGGCCGCCATCGGCAAACTGGCTCATGCCACGGGTGTTGGGCAGCTCCACCCACTCGATGGCATCCACATAGATGCCGAGATACCAGGCATCCACCTCGTCAGGATCAAGTCCCGCCAGCAAGGCAAAGTTGCCGATCACCATCAGCCGCTGGATATGGTGGGCGTAGGCGTGCTCCAGAGACTGGCCAATGGCGTGACGCACGCAGGCCATCCTGGTTTCGCCACTCCAGACAAAACCGGGGAGCGGCCGCTTGGCCCCCAGAAAATTGGTCTGCTGGTAGTCGGGCATCTTTTCCCAGTAGAGGGCGCGCACAAATTCGCGCCAGCCGAGGATCTGGCGGATAAAGCCTTCCACCTGCGCCAGGGTGATGGTGTCCTGATTGGCCTGCCAGTGGGCTTCGGCTGCGCGGATCACCTCGAGGGGGCGGAGCATCTTGCTGTTGAGAGAAAACGACAGGCGGCTGTGAAACAGGCTCCAGCCCCGCTCGCTCAGGGCATCCTGATAGCGGCCAAAGTGCGGCAGGCAGTGCGCCAGAAAATGGGTCAGCAACTCGCGACTCTGGCGCCGGCTGATGGGCCAGGGCAGTTTGCTGGCATCCGCCTCGCCGATGGTGCTGACCCCGTGGCGGGTCAGCATGGCATCGATGTCGCTCACCTCGTTGGCAAAGGTGAGGGGCGCCGGGATGGGTTGGCTTGCCGACAATTTGGCGCGGTTCTCATCATCAAAGTTCCAGCGCCCGCCAAGGGGCTGGCCGTGCTCATCGAGCAGCACCCTGTATTGCTTTCGCAGGGTGCGGTAGAAGAACTCCATTCTGCTGTGGGGGTAGCGCTGCCAGCCATCGCGGGGGGTGAGAAAATGTTCGCTATCCACCTCGGTGGCAGGGATGGCGAGGCCCGCCGCCCAGCTTTTCAACTGGCTGGCGAGGCGCCACTCGTCCGGGCTCTGCCAGGCAACGCTGTCGGCCTGATGCGCCGCGATCTGAGCTGCCAGCAGGGTGGGCAAGTCGGGCCAGCGGGCGCTCTCATCGAGGGTCAGGTAACAGACGCGGTGGCCCGCCTTGCCAAGGGCCGCCGCGAAGGCGCGCATGGCGGCAAAGAAGGCCAGCACCTTCTGGCGATGGTGGCGGCAGTAGTCGGTCTCCTGGCGCAGCTCCGCCATCAGATAGCAGACCGCCGGATCCGGCGTGCGAAACCAGCTGTGACCGGCGTTCAGCTGATCGCCGAGCACGAGGCGCAGCTCCATCAGGCATGCTCCCCATTATGTGGATGACTGCGGTGACGAGCGCGGCGACAGCGCTCGCTGCAGTAGCGAACCTCCTCCCAGCAATTTGCCCACTTGCGCCGCCAGCTGAAGGGGCGTTGGCAGACGGGGCAGATCTTCTCGGGCAGATGGGCTTTGCGATGCATGGGACTTCCGATGGTTGGCAAGAGGGCGGCGTGAACAGGGTCAAGTCAACGGGATAACAGCTTAACGAAGCGGGGCGCGGGTGGGATCACCGTTGCCGGTATCGAGTCGGATGAATGGACGCTTTGTGAGCAGGCGCACAGCCCGGCGGTGCGCCTCTTGTCTGCCAATTAACCTACCGTTAACGTGACGAGGCTGCCCGCTGGCAGCACTCATCAATGGATCTTAATTGGCCACCGACTGGTTACAACCGACATGGAGGGGAGTGATGCCAATCGTGACAGCTACGCCCCGGGCAGCTTGCCTGCTCGCCCACTGGTACACCCGGGATCCCATTCTGACCCTCGACTTTCCTCACCGCTGATTGGCGGCACCCGCCGTTTGAATTTGTCAGCCGGACGACCCTGATCGCCCCGGCCTCTTTGCCAATTCCAATTTCAAACACACTGGCCTTGCGCCGGTGAGGAGTCTTTTATGCGTCGTATACCCGAGCCGTTTCGTATCAAGATGGTCGAGCCCATCAAACAGACCACGGGCGCCGAGCGCCGCGCCGCCCTCGAGGCCGCTGGCTGGAACCCCTTCCTGCTGCTGGCCGAGGATGTCTATATCGATCTGCTGACCGACAGTGGCACCGGTGCCATGTCCGATCGTCAGTGGGCCGGCATCATGATGGGGGACGAAGCCTATGCGGGCAGCCGCAACTTCGTCGAGCTGGAGCGCGCGGTGCGCGAGATTTTTGGCTACCAGCATGTGATGCCCACCCACCAGGGGCGCGGGGCCGAGCAGATCCTCTTCCCCGAGCTGGTCAAGCGCTGCCAGGGCAAGGCGCCGGTCTTCATCTCCAACTACCACTTCGACACCACCAAGGCCCACGTGGAGTTGGCCGGCGCGCGGGCCATCAACCTGCTCACCCCGAAAGCCCTCGACACCACGGCCTCGTATGCCTGGAAGGGGGATTTTGATCTTCCTCGTCTGAGTGACACCATCGAGACCCTGGGGGCCGACAACGTGGCCGGCATCATCATCACGGTCACCTGCAACAGCGCCGGCGGTCAGCCGGTCTCCATGGCCAATATGGAGGCGGTCTCCGAGCTGGCCCGTCGCCACCATATTCCGGTGGTGATCGACGCCGCCCGCTTCGCCGAGAACGCCTGGTTTATCAAGGAGCGGGATCCGGCCTATGCCAAGCACAGCATCAAGGAGATCGTGCGCCAGATGTTTGCGCTGGGGGACATCTTCACCATGTCCGCCAAAAAAGACGGGCTGGTCAATATCGGCGGGCTCTGTTGCTTTAAAGAGGATCTCGAGCTGTTTCGCGCGGTGCAGGTGCGCTGCGTGGCGATGGAGGGGTTTGTCACCTATGGCGGCCTTGCCGGGCGGGACATGGCGGCGCTCGCCATCGGCCTACGCGAGGGGATGGATGAGGAGTATCTGACCTACCGCATCAGTCAGGTGGCCTATCTCGGCGAGCGGCTGGCCGAGGCGGGCATCCCGATCCAGACCCCCACCGGCGGTCATGCGGTGTTTGTCGATGCCAAGAAGCTGCTGCCCCATATTCCGGCCGAGCAGTTCCCCGCCCATGCGCTTGCTTGCGAACTCTATCTGGAAGGGGGCGTGCGCGGAGTGGAGATAGGCTCCCTGTTGCTGGGGCGCGATCCCGCCACTGGCAAGCAGGAGGCGGCGGACTTCGAGCTGTTGCGTCTCACCATTCCGCGCCGGGTCTACACCCGGGATCACATGGACTATGTGGCCGACTGCTTGATCGCGGTGAAAGCGCGGGCTAGCGACATTCGCGGGCTCACCTTTGACTACGAGCCGCCGCTGCTGCGTCACTTCACCGCGCGGCTCAAGCCGGTCTGATTGCCAGCACTTTGGCGTCGTAGCCAGCGGATTTGTTCACAAGGCTCAACAACAAAAGCCCCCGCACCTAGGTGCGGGGGCTTTTTTGACGATGATCGCCGGGCGCGTTACTGGCTGCTGAACAGCTTGGTCTGGGGGCTGGACTGGGCGGTCAGGCTCATGCGACCGGAAGTCTCCAGCCAGGATTTGATCCGTTTGGCATCGGCCACCCGGGCGTTGGGAGTGTCGGCATTGAGCAGCACCATGATCACCGGCTCGCGGTTGATCTGGGTGGCCATCACCAGGCAGCGACCCGCCTCGCGGATATAGCCGGTCTTGGAGAGGGAGATGGGCCAGCTCCCTTCGCGCACCAGCCGGTTGGAGTTGAGGTAGTGCAGCTGGCGCTTGCCGTTGCGCACCATGCGCTCCTCGGTGGAGGAGTACTGGCGAATAAGCGGATAGGTGGATGCCGCCGCCACCAGCTTGGCGAGATCGTGGGCGCTGGAGACGTTGCGAGGGGTGAGCCCGGTACTGTCGGAGAACTGGGTGCTCCACATGCCGAGCATGCGGGCCTTGGCGTTCATCGCCTCGATGAAGGCACGCTGGCCACCGGGGTAGTTTCTGGCCAGCGCCGACGCGGCGCGGTTTTCCGACGACATCAGGGCGATATGCAGCATGTCGGCCCGGCTCAGGCGCGAGCCCACCGCCAGCCGCGACCCGGTGCCCTTGAGTCTGTCCACGTCGGCCATGGTAACGGTCAGCATCTCGGAGAGCCGCTGATTGGCATCGAGCACCACCAGCGCCGTCATCAACTTGGTGATGGAGGCTATCGGCATCACCCGGTTGGCGTTGCGCTCCGACAGCACTTCACCGGTGCGCGGGTTGGCCACCACGAAGGCGGCTGAGCTCAGCGCCAGATCGTTGCGCTGCTCCAGAAAGCTGTTGGGGGAGTGAGACTGGGCTGAAAACGGATTGGCCTGGGCGCTCTCCATGCTGACGGGAACAAGGAAGGCACCGAGCAACAGGGTAAGAAAAGGGCGAGTAATCATGATTTGACGCTACCGTACGGCTGACAGGGATATTTGGCTAAGTTATATGACGGTAATTGACGCTTCACAACGTCTAATGGCCCGATATTTCAATTTTATGGGATGGCGCACCTTGAAGTAACGGTAATGGCGGCTATGGGTGGCTTCATACGAGTAATGATGGGGTGGGCAGGAGTGGGGAACCTGGTCGCGGCGCGCGGCTGGCGGCGCCCCCTGGCCGCCAGATAGTGACTTTTTTACCTCTCTCTGCTGCTTGTTTCCTTCCTCTCGCTCATTCTGGGTGATCATCTTTGCTGAAAACGGCCTGATCAGGGGCGGCAACATGTGCTGATGGCCGCCATGGCCGGATGTGGATCATCACAGGATCAAGGGGATAAGGGTAGGGCTCTTGGCATGCCCCCGCTATGGTGTCATGGCCACCCGCATCAGCGCCGAGGGGCTATTTTCGACAAAGTAGTGCCAGAGGTGATCATAGAGTGCCTGCTGGCCGGGGAAGCCCGCCAGTGCCTTGGCCTCGGCCAGGCTGCACCAGCGGTACTCGGTGTGCTCGTGATTGAGGGTCACCGCCTGCGTTGGCGGGCAGTAGACCACGAACACCGGCACCAGACCGACGGTGTTGGTGGCGTGGTCGTAAAACTGCTCCAGATACTGGCCGTTGTAGAGTTCGTGCACGGCGATGCCGGTCTCCTCGCGAAATTCGCGCACTATGGTCTGCCAACCGGTTTCCCCCGCCTCGACCGTGCCCGCCACATGACACCAGAAGCCGCCCTTGACCCGTTTCATCATCAGCAACCGGGTCTCGCCCCGGATGGTGGAGAGCGCAACGCCGGAGACGGTGTGACAGCGAATGGGGATCATGGGATAGGCTCCATAAAAAGGTTCAATAGACGCCTATTGTTCGGCCGCAGACGGGATCTTGGCAAGTGATTTCCCTGCCGGCGGCGCTTGTGCGGGCCCAACGTGACAGGGGCATTCAGCCCCAGTCACACGTCCGGTCAGCCTCCCATCATGCGGGCGGTCTGGATCGCCTCGATCAGCGCGGCCCGATTGATGCGGGGGCGTTCCTCGTCCAGCAACTGCTGCCAGAGGGCGATGGCCTGGGAGTAGCGGCCGTGCAGGAAGTGATCGGAGGCGAGCAGCATCAGGGCGCTCACCTCGCCCTTGTCCTGCTTGAGCGCGCTATCAAGCAGACGTAGCGCCTCCGGGGTGAGCTGCTGGCCTGCCTGGTAGTAGAGCACGGTAGCCTGGGCGGCCTGGGTCGCCGCGCTGGCGCCCCCCTCTTGCAGGGCGAGGCGCTGGTAGGCGAGCAGGGCGTTGGCGTACTCGTCCCGATAGAGATAGAGCTGGCCGAGCGCCGCCCAGCCGTCGAGATCGGCGGGGTTGGTTTGCAGACGCTGGTGCAGGGCGCCCAGCTCCTTGTCCTGCAGATCCCGCGGGCTCAATCCCGCCAGCGGATCGGGGCGCGACTGATAAGCCAGCCACGCCTGATAGCGGCCGGTGCCGGCATAAATGCCGGCCATCAGCGCCAGCAGCAGGGCCCCAAGCAGTATCCATGAGCGCAGCCAGGGCAGCGGACGGGCGGTGCGGTCCCTGACCAGCCGCTCGCGCAGGGCCTGTTCGGCAGGTGGGGTGGCGTTGGCGAGGCGGGCCAGCTCCAGCTCCCGGTAGAGGCGGCTGTGGGGGGCAAGCCCCGCCTGCTGCTCGGCCATGATCAGCCGGTTCAGCTCGGCTCTGGGGTCGTGGGCGAGCACCCTCTCGGCTCTGTAGCCGACAAGCGGCACCCGCGCCGGTTGCCGGCGATGCAGGCTCCTGCGCAGGCGATTGAGCGCCAGCAACAGCAAGAGGGCTGGCCCCCCCCACAGCAGCGCCGTGCTGGCCTTGAAGGGGGGATCGTAGCGCACGAAGTCGCCAAAGCGGCTGGTCATGCGGGCGATCACCTGTTCGTCGCTCTGCCCCTCATCCACCCAGCGGTAGACCTCGAGCCTCAGATCCCGGGCGATGGGGGAGTTGGACTCCACCAGGTTCTGGTTCTGGCACTGGGGGCAACGCAGGGCGCGGGCGAGATCCTGGGCGTGGCTCTGCAACTCGGGGTGCTGGAACTGATAGGTGTCGACGCCGCTGGCCAGGGCGCCCTGGCTCAGGGGCACGCCGAGTACCAGCAGGGCGCAGAGGATGATGAAGCCCTTCATAGTTTGCCCTCCTGGCGGGCGGCCTTGAGCTTTGGCACAAACTGGCGCTGCCAGATATCCGTGCTCAAGAGACCCGTATGGCGGGTGAGCAGGGTGCCATCGGCGGCAAACAGATAGGTTTCGGGCGTGCCGTAGACGCCGAGCTCCAGCGCCAACTTGCCGTCCAGATCCGCCAGCACGGCGCGATAGGGGTTGCCTGCCTCCTCAAGCCAGGCGCGGGCAGCATCGCCCTTGTCTCTGTAGTTGAGGCCATAAAGGGGCACTGTCTTGGCCAGCTCGGCGAGCAGCGGGTGCTCGGCGCGGCAGTTGGGGCACCAGCTGGCCCAGACGTTGAGCACGAAGGGCTCCCCCTTGAGCGCCTCGGTATGGATGGGGTCGCCGCCAAACAAACTCTCGCTTTGCCAGGCCGGCAAACTGCGGCCCAGGGTCGCCTCATCCTGACTGTAGGGGTTGTTGCCAAGCCCCAGCCAGAGCAGGACGCCGAGGCACAGGGTCAGCAGCAGCGGCATGAAGAGGCGCAGGCGGGCTCTCATGGTGCCTCCTTGGGGAGCAAGCCCGCGACTTGATGTGCAGCGGTCTGCGGTTGGGCTGCCAGCAATGGCTTGCGCCCCAGCAAACGCAGGGCGCCGCCCGCCATCATCAGCAGGCCGCCGAGCCAGATCCAGCGCACCAGCGGCTTGTAGTGCAGCCGCATGGCATAGGCATCTGGCCCCATCTTCTCGCCGAGCACCACATAGAGATCGCCCAACAGCCCCCACGCGATGCCCGGTTCGTTCATGTTCATGGTGCGCACGCTGTAGTGGCGCCGCTCCGGCGTCAGCCGCGCCACCTCTTTACCGTCCTTATGCACGCTAAGCGTGATGCGCTCGGCGGTATAGTTGGGGCCGATCACCGGCTCGCTCCCCTCATAGCGAAATTCATGGGCGCCGAGCCGGTAGGGCGTATCCGGACTGAGCACTGTGCCCCCCTCGAGCGAATGGTGGCTCACCTGGGCGATGCCGAGGGCGCACACCGCCACCCCGAGGTGGGCCAGCAGGCTGCCGAGCCGGTTAAGGGTGAGCTCGCGCAGCGACGTTGGTTGCAAGAGAGGGAGCAGCAGGCTGGCAATCAGCCAGAGGCTCAGCACGTTGGCCGCAAGCCCCAGCCAGCCGGCCCGCAGCGGCTCGGGGTAGGCGAGGCTTAGCAAGGTGCCCCCCAGCAGGCCGAACAGGCATGGGAGCAGCACCTTGATGCGGCGTTGGGCTGCCAGATGTTGCCAGCGCAGGCGCGGCAGCTGGGTCATCAGCGCCATCATGCAGAGGGCCAGCGGCACGAAGATGGTATTGAAATAGGGGGCACCCACCGAGAGCGACCCCAGATGCAGCGACTGGAACACCATGGGGTAGAAGGTGCCGAGCAGCACGCAGGCGCAGGCTACCGACAGCAGCAGTATGGCGGCGCCCAGCAGCCCCTCTTTTGACAGTAAGCCGAAGCGGGCGTAGGGGGCGCGGGTATCGGCCCGCAGTGCGAACAGGGTGAGCGCCGTGGTGAGCAGAAGACCGAGCAGCAGCAACAGGGTGAGGCCGCGGTTGGGATCTACCGCGAAGGCGTGCACCGAGGTGAGCACGCCGGAGCGCACCACAAAGGTGCCGAGCAGGCTTAACGAGAAGGTGAAGATGGAGAGCAGTAACACGCCGTGGCCGTAGGCGCCGCGCCGCTCGCAGACGATCAGGGCGTGGAGCAGGGCCGTGCCCAGCAGCCAGGGCAGCAGGGAGGCGTTTTCCACCGGATCCCAGAACCACCAGCCGCCCCAGCCGAGCTCGTAATAGGCCCACCAGGAACCCAGCACGATACCGGCGGTGAGAAAGACCCAGGAGCCGAGTGCCCAAGGGCGGCTCCAGTGGGCCACGGCGCCATCGAGCCTGCCCGAGTGCAGCGCCGCCATGGCGAAGGCGAAGTTGACTGCAAAACCGACATAGCCGAGATAGAGCAGGGGCGGGTGGATGATGAGGCCAATGTCTTGCAGCATGGGGTTGAGATCGCGCCCCTCCAGCGGCCCCGGGAACTGGCGGTCAAACGGGCTGGAGAAGATCAGGGTATAGAGGCCGAACAGCCCGACGATCAGCCCCATGATGGCCAATACCCTGGTTGTGATCAGCGGATCGACCCGCCTGGAGCAAAGAGCCACCAGCGCGCCCCACAGCCCCAGCGCAAAGACGAAGAACAGCATGGAGCCTTCGTGGCCGCCCCACACGGCCGCCAGCTTGAAGCCAAGGGGCAGGGCGCTGTTGGCGTGCTGGGCCACATAGACTAGGGTGAAATCATCCTGGCCAAAACAGCCGGCGAGCAGCAGCAGGGCGGCCAACAGCAGGAGCGCGACCAGGAGGGCCAGCGGTGTTGCGCAGCCGAGCAGCGGGCGTGAGGCGAGCCGCAGCCCCAGCCAGGGCAAGGTGCCTTGCAGCAGGGCGAGCCCGGTCGCCAGCAACAGTGAGAGATAGCCGAGCTCCGCCAGCACACAACCTCCAGTCAATCATTCGTCTATGTTATGCCGCAGCGTCTGCACCGTACCGGCGCTGGGGGATAACATCCACATTTCTGGCAACAACTTATCGCAACAAATAAGCGCCAGTCACCCGAAGGTGGCTGGCGCTGGTGATCATACCTTTAAACTACCGTCATCTGGCCGGCGTAGAGCACGAAGTAGCGCAGCAGCAGGATCCCCACCAGGGTCAGGCTGCAGACCAGTACCAGGTAGCCGTTTTTGGCCCGCAGCGGTGCGGGGGCCAGCAGGGCCAGCAACTGGGGCAGCAGCATGCCGATGCCCACCACCCCGAGCCAGAACACCTGAGCCCAGAAGCCGCTGCCGATGGCGGCCCACATGGCGGCCTCCTTCTGGCCGCCACCGAAGTAGAGGCCGGTAAAGAAGCAGACCAGCAGCAACACCTCCACCGCCAGTACCGGCCGCTCGAAGCGGTGGACGAAGCTCACTCCCTGGCTGTGATGGTTCTCCTTGAACAGGGTGACCGCCAGCAAGATGGTGGAAGCGATGCCGGAGCTGACGCCGGAGATGAGGAACAGCACCGGCAGCACCGGGTTGTTCAACAGCGGATAGGTCTTGAGCGCCGACAGCAGAAAGCCGGTGTAGGCCCCCAAGAGCACGGCAAGCAGCAGCAAGATCGGCGCCAGCAGCCGCTCGATGCGGGCAAGCCAAGCGATGAGATCATCCACAAAGGCGAACTTCTCTTGCAGCAGGTGACGGCGCAAGGTCTCGATCTCGGTCCGAAACACCACCGCCAGCCAGGCGAACAGCACCGCCATGTAGACCTGGAACAGCATGACCCCCATCGACATCACGGAGTCGAACTGGTAGTGGAACATCAGCTTCCAGAAGGTCCAGGGGCGGGCCAGGTGGAAGATGAGGATCAGTAACCCCAGCACCACGCTCACCGGCGCCAGAATGGCGGTCGCCTTGATGATGCCGCTCTCGCTGCCGGCCCCCTTGCGGCGCAGCAGCACCGAGAGGGTGGTGGCCCCGGCGGAGATGCCGAGCAGAAAGAGATAGATGGCGATGGGCCAGTCCCACACCAGCGAGGAGAAGTGAAATGCGTCATGCAACATGATCCATTCCTCCTTCTGTTACTGCGGTAGATGGCGATCGGACAAATCCCCACACAAGGGAAGGGAAGTGAAATGCCTCTTGCATCGTCATGACTTTATCTCCCCTTTAGGCACGCGGTACATCTTGGGCGAAGTGCCGAGTGCCTGCTTGTAGCGATAGGTGGTCTCCTTTACCAGCCGTTTGGCGATGGGGCTGTCCGGGTCATCCAGATTGCCGAACACCAGCGCCTTGGTGGGGCAGGATTCCACGCAGGCCGGCTCCTTGCCCGCCGCCAGGTTGGTCTTGCGGCAAAAGTCGCACTTGTCGGCCACCTTGGTCACAGGGTTGATAAAGCGCACCTGATAGGGGCAGGCGGCCAGACAGTACATGCAGCCGACGCAGAGATCCGGGTTGACGTCGACGATGCCATCCTCCTTGCGGATATGGGAGGCGCCGGTCGGGCAGACGTGCACGCAGGGGGCGTTGTCGCAGTGCTGGCAGGACTTGCGAAAGAAGTGGTACTCGGCATCAGGGAAGGTGCCGATGGGGCCGGAGCGGATGATCTCGAGGCGCGAGACTCCCTCTGGCACCTGATTCACCTCCCGGCAGGCATCCATGCAGGCGGTACAGCCGATGCAGGCCGTCTCGTCGTGGAGCATGCCAAAGCGTACCCCGTCGATGGTCTGACTGTGGGCGAGGGTGGTGGCAAGGGAGAGGGTGTTGGCACGAGCAGCCCCCGTCATCATGATGAGGGCCCCCGCGCTCATCCCCGCCATGAAGTGACGGCGAGAGCAGCTCATTGTGCCTCCTTGCCCGAGGTGGTGTTCGTCTTGGCCGCCTTGACGGCCTCATGCTGCTTGCTGTGGCAGTCGACGCAGAGCTTGATGCGGGACTTCTCCGGAATCGCCACCATGGGCTCCTTGGCCGGGTGCAGCTGGTGGCAGCTGGTGCAGGTGAGCTTGGTGGCGTGCACGTCGTGGGCCCAGAGCGCCTCGCGCAGCGGTTTGGGCTCGTGACAGCTCATGCAGACCCCGTTCTGTTCGGCGATGGGGTAGCTCTCGGTGCTCTGCTTGTCTTCCAATGCGCTTTGCTTGTCATTGAAGCTGTCGCTAAAGCGCATCACATCCTTGACCCCTTCCCGGTGTTTGGGGGAGGGCTGACCGTGGCAGTTGGTGCAGGTGACCGGCGCCAGGTTGTTGGGGTTGGTCGCCTGGCCGTGCTTGCCGTGCATGCCGTATGCCTGCTCCTTGTGGCAGTCGGTACAGGCGGCATCGGGATTGCGCAAAAACTCCACCTCATGTGTAGCAGAGACAGGTGTGGCAGAGAGGGCCGCAGGGGCGTTCGCCGCATCGGCGGCCTGACCCTGCAGGCTGGTCAGCAGCATGGCTGCCATCAGCATCAGTCGTAAGAAATCCATTGTTAAATCACCCATAGGAAGCCTCCATCCGGCTGCGGGCCCGACACTGCGGGCCCGCATGCCTCGTCATTGTGCGAGCCGTCCGGCCGCTTTGGCCTCGGCATCCCAGGCGGGGACTGTGGTCTTGAGGAACTGGGCCTTGTCGCTGTTCATCTGCTTCATGTCCATGCCAAGAGCGGCCTGGGCCTTCTCCTTGCTGGAGATGTCGGGAATGGCGATCTCGTGGCTGATCCCCTTGGCGGCCAGCAGGCGTGCCAGCTTGGTGCGGGCATCGGCGGCCTTGTCCAGGGCGGTTCCCAGCATGCGCAGCGCCACTTCCGGGGCGTGCATCTGCACCCCGTGGGAGGCGATGGAGAAGTCCCAGCGCCATTGGGCGTGACGGATGTCCTGCAGAATGTCCTTCATCTCGGCCTCGGTGGCGCCGGCATCCCAGGCGGCCTTGGCTTCAAAGTGGGCGTGCACCAGCTGCTTCTCGACCTTGAGCTTGATCTCGGTGACGGCATCCTTGCGCTGCTTGACCACCCCTTGCAGCATCTCCTTGCTCTGGGTGTGGCAGTTGCGGCAGGTCTGGTCGAAGCGATCGAAGGGGTTGCCTACCTTGTGATCGGTGTAGACCTTGCCCTGTTCGTTCTGCACCTTGGGCATGTGGCAGTCGACGCAGGCGACATTGTTCTGGCCGTGAATGCCGGCGCGCCAGGTCTCGTACTCGGGGTGCTGGGCTTTGAGCATGGGGGTCTTGGAGAGGGCATGGGTCCAGTCGGCAAAGCCTATTTCATCGTAATACTGCTCCATCTGCTCCACTGTGGTGCCCTTGTCCCAGGGGAATTTCACCGCCTTGGTGGGGCCGCTGAAGTAGTACTCCACGTGGCACTGGCCGCATACCTGGGACTGCTGATCGAAGCGCCCCTGCTCCTTGAACGGCTTGCCGATAGCGGTCATGGCCCGGTCGGCATAGGGACGGGAGAGGTGCAGGGCGGGTTTGCCCTCTTTGAACTCTTTCGAGGCGGTGTCGTGGCAGTCGGCGCAGCCGATGGTGTTGACGATCTCGGGTCCGCCTTTTGCCCACATCCCCTTGAAGTAGCCATCCTCACCCTTCTCGTCGATGACGCGGGCCACGTCCGGGCCTTTGCAGCTCCAGCAGGCCATGGGCAGCGGACCGTCTTCGGCGGTCTTGGGGGCGCCGGTGCGCAGGGTTTCCCGCACGTCGGTCAGCGCATAGAAGTGGCCGCGCGGCTTGTTGTAATCCTTGGAGAAGGGGTAGCCGGCCCAGAGCACCACCATCTGCGGATCTTCCGCCAGGGCGTCGGTGCGCTCGCGGCTCTCGCTGGTGCCTTTCCAGCTGGTGAACTGATCGGCGTGATCCTTGGCGAACAGCTCGCTGCGCGCCTCGATCTTGCCCTTGGGCTGAGCCTCGTCGGCCGCCTGTGCCCAGCCGCTGGTGCCAAGGCAGGTGGTAAGCAGCAGGGCAGCGAGGCCCAGCCTGGTCTGTCTGTTGTGTGAACTCACGATCATCACTCCCAAATCGATCTCATTGCCAAGCCTGACCGTTCCATCCTGGATGTGGGCATCAGCCCCCGCACTAGGCAGGAGCAGGCAGGCCGATTAATTGTTATTAGTGAATAAAACCCATGTATTTATGCGATTGCTCGAGCTGGATATTACCAAATGGGTAAAACGAATGATGATTTATCGGGAGCGGGATTGCGCTAGATCAATTGTCGGAGCAGGCAACAAGCGGAAATGAGATCCCGGTTAAATTATGAGGAAACTCAACTTATTGCATCATTGTTAACGCGGTGCACCACGCACCCTGGCGGCCATGGCCCGCCAGCCCGCGTCCCGCAAGGGAATGTGCGTCAAATGGCGCGAGCTTTATTCATTTAGGGATAGAAAATTTTATGTGAATAGATATGCATTATTAAGATCGAGAAAGGGAGTCATGATGATCCCCTGATTGCCGGATTCAATCAGGGGGACTGCGGCGGCTGCGTCACCTTTTGCCATACTGGATCCGTCCGCGCAGGAAGGGATCCTGCCATATCATCTTCATATGGAATCTTGTCTCGCAAGAGAAACGTTTTACGTGCAAAAAAGCGTATGGAATGGCTTGGATGGCACATTTTCTGTCGAAATTATGGGGGGATCCACCAGTGATATGTCGATAAAATAAGCGCTCACAAAATGACCCGATTTGGCACCGGGCCCGCTCAATATTTGCTGGAGGTTGTATGGCCGAGCTGCGTATCGAAAAAACCACCGTCATGACTCAACTGGAGGGAACCGTCTTCGTCATTCATGACGATGGCACCGTAGTGCGCGCCAGGGCCGGCGTCTTGTTGCAACCGGGCGACCGGATCCTGAGTGGCGAGGGGGGCAGCTACCAGCTGGCCGACACCGTCGAGCTCGCTCATCAGGAGGAGGCTGCGGTCGAGGTGGCGTCGTCCATCGCGCAGCCAGTCGAGCCGACAAGCGGTGGCGACAGCGAGCTGGCTGCCCTGCAGGCAGCGATCCGCGCAGGCACCGACCCCACTGCCCAGTTCGAGGCGAGCGCCGCCGGCAATCCGGCGGCGGGCGGCACGATCGGTGGCGTGGCCGGTTCCAGCTCGGGGGGCTTCGTGGTGGTCGATCGCACTAATGACGCCACCCTGGCCGAGGCTGGCTTCGATACGGATCACGCCGACATGCCCCGGGGCGACGAGCCGCTGCTGGAAGGCGAGCGGGATCTGTTTGCCGCCATCACCATCACCGAGCCGCAGACCAGCGACAACATCATCAACGCCGACGAGGCGACCGGCGTCATCATCCGCGGTACCGTGGAGGATGTGGAAGTCGGCCAGTCGGTCACCGTCACCCTGCTGGATCAGGATGGCAACCTGCTTACCGTCACTACTGTGGTGCTGCCTGGCCTGATCTGGGAGGCCAACTTTGGCGACCTCACTGGCAATCTGGTGGACGGCCCCCTCATCATTCAGGCCGATACCCAAGATGCCGCCGGCAACCGGGCCAGCGATCTGGGTCAGACCCTGCTCGATACCATCACCACCATCACCCTCGATCTCGCCGATGAGAGCGACACCGGTGCCAGCCAGAGCGATGATCTGACCCGCGACAATACCCCGCTGCTGCAGGGCAAAGGGGAGCCCGGCGCCACCGTTACCCTGTCTCTTGCCGGCAGCGTGCTCGCCACTCTCACCGTCGATGGCAACGGCAACTGGCAATATCAGCTGCCCGATACGCTGGCAGACGGGGCCCATGATTTTCGGGTCGATTCGGTGGATATCGCCGGCAACCGGGCCAGCGACATCCTCACCATTGAGGTCGATACCCAGGCCGCCATCGACATCGATGATCTCGACGCGGCAGCTCTTTTTGGCAACGGCAATGCCACCCTGAGCGGCACCACCGCCAATGTGGAAGCGGGTCAGAGCGTCACCATCACCCTGGTTGGCAGCAACGGGCAGGCGCTGCTCACTACCTCCGCCCTGGTGGGGGCCGATGGCCGCTGGCAGGTATCAGGTCTTGATCTCTCTGGCATCACGCAATCTTTTGAGGTGCGCGCCAGCGTCACCGATCTGGCGGGCAACTCGGCCTTGGACGGGGCGCCGCTGATCGGCCAGAGCGAGACGCTCACGCTGTCCGAAGCCGGACTGGCCGATGGCCCGGTCACGGCGACTGGCAGCCTCAATACCGGTGCCGGCATCGATGGCAATCTGCAGGTTACCTTCGCCGCTGACCAGAGTGCATTGGCAGGGCTAGGGCTGGCCAGCCAGGGCGCGCCGCTTGGCTACTCAGTGAATGGCCAGACCCTGACCGCCACTGCCGGTGGGGCGACTGTCTTCACCCTGACCCTTGGCAATGACGGCAACTATCGCATCGTCTGGCACCAGAGCTTGGATCACGGCCAGGATACCCTGCGTCTGCCGTTCAACCTCGAATACCGCGACAGCGACGGTGATCTGGTGACAGCGCCGCTGGTGATCAATCTGCTGGACAGCAATCCGCCGAGCTTCGAGATTCCGGCCATTACCCTCATCGAGGATGCCTTTACCAACGGCGCCGCCGTGATCGGGGAGAGTCGCTTCGTGGTTGGCCACACCGCCGATCCCCTGCTGGCCGACTCGCTGGTGTTCAGCAATCAGAGCGACACCCTGGCGACCCTCAATGGTTCGGGTCTGGCCAGCAATGGCCATCCGCTTGCCTTCGAATTTGCCGATGATCGCACCCTGCTGGGCTATTACTTCGACAACAATGGTCAGCGGGTTGAAGTGTTGCGCGCCCAGCTGCTGGCCGAACAGCAGGGGGGCGATGTGGGCGGTCGGGTGGTAGTCACCCTCACCGGCCCGCTCGATCATCAGAGCAGCGACAGCCTCTCGCTGGGGTTGCAGGTGAGCGCCAACGAGATTGATGGCGACGCCACCAGTGCCAACCTGGTTTTGACCATCGACGACGGCAGGGATCCTTCGCTCGGTCTGGACAAGGGGGTCTCGCTGCAAGAGGGGGGCAACCAGAGCATCGATGGTCAGTTGCCGGTCACGGTGGGCAGCGATTGTCTGGTCTCTCTCACCTTTGAGGCAAGCCAGCCGGCGCTGGCAGGCCTCACCAGCGGCGGCAAGCCGACCAGCTATCAGGTGAACGGCAATCTCCTTACCCTGCTGGACGCAGAGGGCAAGGGCATCCTGACTGTCACCCTGGCTCTCGATGGCAAGTACCATCTTGAGCTCAACGGCGTGCTGGATCAGCCGGTGGCCACCGACAGCATCAAGCTGGGCCTGCAGGTGGTGGGCCGCGATTTTGACAGGGACCAGAGCAACCTCGGCACCCTCAACATCACCATCACCGACGGCGCCTTGCCGCAGGTTGACCCTGTTTCCCTGACCCTCACCGAAGACAGCGACTGGCAGCTTGGCCAGACCCTTGGCGGCGAGCTCGCCATCACAACAGGCAGCGACCCGCTGGTGAGCATCACCTTCGATGCCAGCCAGCCGGGCCTGCAGGGGCTCAGCTCGGGCCAGCAGAGCGTGACGGTGATGGTGGCCGATCATCGTATCGAGGGGCGCACCCCCGATGGCAAGCTGGTGTTTGAGCTGACCCTCGGCAACGATGGCAAGTACGGCTTTACCCTGTATCAACCGCTGGATCAGGGCAGTGCCGACAGCCTGCTCAAGGCGGGCTTTACCCTGCTCGACAGCGATGGCGACAAGGTCTCCTCCACCATTACCGTGGCGGTAGGTGATGGCGCCAACCCGACCATCTCCGCCGTCACCGGCACCGCCATCACCGAGATGGCGCAAGGGGAGGTGGCCGCGGTCAGCACCATGAGCTTCGCGGTGACCCACGGCAGCGACGCCCTCGACCCTGCCTCCCTCGGTTTTGACATCGCCACCATCCAGAGCACCCTGACCGGACTCACCAGCCACGGCAGCCTGCTCAGCTTCTCCCTCGATGGCAACGGCCAGCTGGTCGGCACCACGGCGGATGGCCGCGAGATCCTGCGCGCCGAGCTGAGCCTGATCGAGCAAAGCGGCAACTGGAGCGTGAGCGCTAGGGTGACCCTGACGGGCGAGCTGGATCATCAAGGGAGCGAATCCCTCAACCTGCCACTGGCGGTCACCCTGGCCGACAAGGATGGCGATCGCATCGGTACCACGCTGCCGCTCACCATCGCGGATGGTAAGGCGCCAAGCTTTATCCCGGGCACTGGCGTGACCCTGGATGAGGGTGACCTCACCGGCAGCAACAGTCTGAGTCAAACCGGTCACTTCGACGTGCAGGCCGGGTCGGATCGGGTGGTGGAAGTGGCCTTTGCCGATGCCAGCCAGCAGCCGGCGCTCACCGCCCTCGGTCAGCCGCTGCAGTATCAGTTGGTGGATGGGGATCCGCAGATCCTGGGCAGCCAGCTGCTCAAGGGCTTTGTGATGGTGGATGGCCAACGGGTCGAGGTGTTTGAGGTGCGGCTGGTCGGCACGCTGGATCAGGCGGGCAAGAACGGTTTTGACTATCAGGTGGCCCTCTATCAGGGGATCCATCAGGGCGCCAACGCCGTGACCGAGCTGCCCATCAAGGTGATCGTCAACGACTACGACAAGGCGGGCGGCAACAACGACAGCACCAGCGGCACCCTCGCTATCCAGATTGGCGAAGGAGAGAAACCGACGCTGACGCTGACCGGCGTGACCCTCGGCGAAGGGCGCTTCGATGGCGTCGGCAGCAGTGGTGATACCGGCACGATCACCATCACCGCCGATTCCGACCCCGTGGTCGATGTGCGTCTGGCCTTTGCGGGTCAGGTGATGGATGCAGATGGCAAGGCCATCACCCACAATGGCGAAGCATTGACCTGGAAAGCAGTTGGCACGGATGGCCACAGCTTCCAGGCGGTCACGGCCGGCGGCCTGGTGGTGATGACGGTGACTCTGGGGCAGGTGCCGGCGACCATAGGCGCTCATACCAGCGCGACCATCGACTATCAGGTGACGGTGCACACCAACCTGGATCACGGCGCCGATGACCAGCTTGAGCTGACACTGCCGGTGCAGGTCACCGACAGCGACGGCAGCCAGAGTCAGGGCGCCACCACCATCAGGGTGACGGATGGCGTGGATCCCGTCATCTCTGCCATCGACGCGGTTGCGGTGAAGGAGTCTGCCCTCGATGGCTCTGCCGGCCAGCATCCGGGCACCATGCCCTCCGATCGGGGTGAAACCGCCAGCGGCAAGGTGACCATCAGCGCCGGTTCGGATCGGGTTGCCTCTCTTGAGCTCGACGTGGCCGCCTTCAATCAGGCCAATCAGCTGACCTCCAACGGTCAGGCGGTGACGCTGGCCGCCCACAGCCCGGACTGGTATCTGGCCACGGCAGAGGGTGGCAAGGCAGTATTCTGGATCCACCTCGATGCCAGCGGCAGCTACAGCGTCTATCTGGTGGGGCAGCTCGATCACGGTGCGCAGGGTAGAGATGATCTTGCCATCGAGGTGCCGCTCTTTGTCACCGATCACGATGGCGATCGCAGCCCCAATGTCAGCGTGACCGTGACGGTGCAAGATGACATGCCCATTGGCACCGTGCTGGCGCATACCCTGAACGAGGGGAGCGCCACCGTCAGCGGCGATCTGTTGCCGGCCGCCAACGAAGGGGCCGATGGTGCCCGGGTCGAGTCGATCACCATCAATGGCCAGACCCATGCCGTCAATGGTTCCCTCATCCAGGACGTGATGAGCCCGGATGGTAAGCAGGTGATGGGCTCTCTCACTATCTCGGCCGATGGCAGCTACCGTTTCACGCCGGCACCCGGCTTTGATCACGACAATGTCGAGTTGAGTCAGATCATCACCGCCCATCTGGTGGATGGCGACGGTGATCGCGCCGACAGCACGCTGACCCTTCATCTGCGGGATGAGCCGGTGAGCTTCACCGTCACTGCGGCTACCGGCAATGAAGATCAGGGGGCGCAGGATCCGGCCGCCGGCATCCTCATCAACATGCAGCTCGATATCGGCGATTTCGACCGGGGCGAGCATGTGGAGCAGCTCCTTGTCCAGGCGCCAGCCAATGCCCATGGCACCTTCTATTACAACGGGGTTGCCCTTGCCACCACCGCGGATGGCAACTGGTTTATCGTCCCGCCAGCGGCCATGGTCACCAGCGATAGCGTGCACTACGCCGCCCAGGGGGTGACTTTTGTGCCGGATGCCAACTGGTCTAGCTGGAGCAACCAGGGCCAGCCGCTGCACTTCCAGGTGCAGTTGCAGGTGGGGGTGACCGAGGGGGATGCCCCGGCGGCGGTCACCGGCGATCTTGCCATCACGGTACGCGGCGTGGCCGACAAGCCGGTGTGGGATGGCGGTCACACCAGCCAGCACTACGACACCAGCGAGGACAGCAGCGGCATCAAGCTCAATGTGAAAGCGGGCCTCACCGATACGGATGGCTCCGAGACCTTGACCTACCAGATCAAGTGGGAGGCGGGCAAGGGTACGCTGATGCTCAACGGGGCTGAACTCAAGCCAAACGGCAGCGGGCTCTACAGCGTCTCGGCCGCCAACATCAACAAGGTGAGCGTGGTTCCGGCCAAGGATTTCAGCGGCGACATCAAGCTGTCGGTGACCCCGATCAGCACGGAGCAGAACCCGATCGCTCCGGGTCAGGGGACGGCGCAGGGAGAGAAGATTGAGCTGGTGATCAACGTCAACCCGCAGGCGGATGACGCCAAACTCACCGTGCGCGACATTCAGGGCAAAGAGGACTCCCTGCTGGATCTGGGCAGCAAGATTGGCCTGGCCCACCTGGGTGACACCAGCGATGGCTCCGAGCAGCTCTTTGTGCGCATCAGCGGCCTGCCCGCCGGGGCGACGCTGCTGTTGGGCGGCATTGCGGTCAGCCAGCATGCTGCCGGCTATTACGAGGTGCCCTTTGAGCGCATCAACGAACTCAAGCTGCAGCCGCCCAAAAACAGCAACGTCGATTTCGATCTGACCATCAAGGGAGTGGTCAAAGACAGCGCCACCCTGACCGATGCCAATGGCCAGACCCATACCGTGGTGAACGAGAAGGAGACCGGCTCCCAGACCCTGCATGTGGATCTGGTGGGGGTGGTGGACCAGCCCCACTTCGACCTCAATACCTCCGGCTGGACCGCCGATGGCAATGGCTACACCACCACGGTTCAGGAGGATGGCCGGGCCCCGCTGGACTTCAAGCTGACTTCCGGGGAGTGGACCGACACCCCGCTGGATCATTCGGAAACCTTGAACCTGGTGCTGGAAGGGTTGCCGGAAGGGGCCCAGGTATTTGATGCCAGCGGCAAGGCGTTGACCCTCACGTTTGCCGGGCTCGACGGCAAGGGCAACCCCCTCTATCAGGTGGACGTGTCCAGCCTTGGCAACCTGCAGATCCAGCCGCCGGCCAACAGCACCGCCGATATTCACCTCATCGGCCACGTGGTGGTGACCGAAAACGACGGCGACAGCAAGCGCTTCGACGTGCCGCTCACCATCAAGGTGGAGCCGGCTATCGATGCCACCGACTACGCCAAGACCAGCCAGGGTCTGGAAGATGAGTTTACCGTGCTGGACTGGCAGCCGACCCTCACCGATGGCGCCGAAAAGGTGACGGCGCTGAGTCTCTCCGGGGTGGAGGATGGCTACCAGATCTGGCTGCGTGCCGGCGGCGTGGAGAGCCAGCTGACCGTGCTGGATGGCAAGCTCACCCTGACCGCCGCCCAGCTCGACAGCCTGCTCACAGGGGGTCAATTGCTGGTGAAGGCGCCGGAGGACAGCGATCGGGATACCACTCTCCAGAGCCACGTCACCGTGACCCAGTATGATGTGGATTCGGGCGCGGTGGCCGAGAAGGTGATCGACGGCAATCTGCATGTCGATATTCAGGCGGTGGTGGAGCCCGATGGCGTGCTGACCCAGACCGGCGGCGCACTCGTGGGGCAGGGCGGTGCCGATATCGATCTGGCGGGGCGTTTCCTCTTTACCGACCTCGATCCCTCCAGCGTGGAGGAGATCGACTATCTGGTGATTAACCTGCCGGTGCTGAACGGCGGCGCAGGCGATCAGTTCGTGGTGATTGGCGGCATCAACAACGGTAACGGCAGCTGGATCGTACCGGCGGGCAACCTCGGCAGCTTCAAGCTGCATGCGCCGGACGGGTTTGTCGGCAAGGTCGAACCGATCCGTATCGATGCCATGGTGATCGACCGGGGTGACGATGGCGATGCCAGTGCCCATGTCAAGGTGAGTCTGAACACGGACGCGACCTTCGAGGCGACGCCGACGACCAACAAGGAAGCTGCGGCGACCGTCGATATCGACGACAACGCGGTGCTGGTGGGCAAGGAGGATATCCGGGTTGACTTTGGTCAGCAGCTCAAAGGTGTGATCCATATCGGTGCCACCGATCAGGCCAGCGACGAGGTGACCATCGTCCTCAAGGGGTTGCCGGCGGGCGTCACCATCAGCGGGGCCGAGTACAACATCTCGACCGGTGAGTATGTGATCAAGGTACCGCCGTCACTGGCTGGTCTGGAAGGGCTGACCCTCGGCTTGCCGCAAGATTTTGCCGGCTCGCTCAATATCGAGGTGAAGGTGGTCAACACGGATACCGCCAGTGGTGATATCAAGGTCGACAGCACGACGGTACGGGTCGATGTGGCCCCCGTGGTCGATGTGAATGGTGGCGCTGACGGCCACCCGGAGCTGACGCTGACCGTGCAGGACACCAACCATGACGGGCAGCCGGACAATCTGGAAGACAGCGAGATCCACCTCGATCTCTCGGTGAAACTGGCGGACATCAGCCCCTCCATCGCGGGTGGCGGCCTCGAAACCGTGGAGCGGGTCACCATCACGGTGGATGCCAAATATGGGTATTTCCTTGATGACAGCGGCCAGCCGGTCAATACCCTGATCGTGAACGACATGGCGGCCCTCAAGGATCTGGTGTTTGTGCCCAAGGCGCACTTCAGCGGTCAGGTGCCGCTCGACATCCAGGTCGATATCCTCGATACCGCGTTGGTCGGCGGCCAGCTGGTGACCGACAGCGGCAGCTGGAGCGGGCAGGTCGGCTTTGAGGTGAGACCGGTCAACGACCCGGCTGTGCTCACGCTGCACGACGTGACGGGCGACGAGGATGGCGCCATCAGCCTGGCTGGCTTTGGTGCCGCCCTCATCGACAAGGATGGCTCCGAGCAGATAGTGGCGCTGCAGATCAAGGGGGTACCGGATGGTTTCACCCTCTCGGCTCCGGCGGTCAACAATGGCGGCGGTGTCTGGCAGGTCCCCGTGGGCACCGATTTTGCCAAGCTGACCCTGATCCCACCGGCCGATTTCAGCGGCAGCGTGGATCTGTCACTCAGCGCCTTTACCCTCGATAAGGGACTCACCATTCCCCTTGAAACCAGCGGCAGCTTCACCGTGACCGTCAATCCGGTGGGGGATGCGCTCATCAGCGATCTGCTGCCCACCGCCAGCGGGGTGGAGGGGGACAGGATCCTGCTCAATCTGGGGCTGGAGACCCGCGATACCCACGCCACCGGCGGGAGCGCGAGCAACGTGCATGAAAATGGCGCCGAGCAGGTGCGGGTGATCCTCCGCAACGTGCCGGAAGGGGCCTCCATCGCCCTGCCTGACGGGGTGGCCGGTGAGGCCATCAGACTGCCGAGCGGCGACTGGCAGGTGACCACGGTGGGCGGCAACCTGGCAAACCTGCTGCTGGTGACCAACGACGTCAATGGCACCCTCACACTCGAGGTGATCGCCCAGAGCCTGGACAACGGCGCGCTGGGGCCACAGGTGAAGGGCTACATCGATGTCACCATAGCGGCGGTCAACGACGCGCCCGAGAACATTCTGCCCACGGCGCCGCTGGTGGCCGAAGAGGATGTGCCTTATCGCATTGATGGCCTGCAGGTCAAGGATGTGGATGCGGGCAACAGCACCATCGAGGTGCGCCTCTCGGTAGCGCACGGCACCCTCACTCTGGTGGATGGCAGCGGGGTGACCCTGACCGGCAACGGTACGGGCGCGCTGGTGCTGAGTGGGTCGCTCGATGCCATCAATGCATTGCTGGCGGGCGGCGTGACCTATCTGGGTGAGCAGGACTTCAACGGCCAGGATCAGCTCACCATGGTGACCAATGATCGCGGCAATACCGGCAGCGGCGGCCCCTTGAGCGACACCGACGTGGTGCCCATCGAGGTGCTGCCGGTCAACGATGCGCCGGTCAATCAGCTGCCCGGCAGCATGACGGTGAAAGAGGATGGCTCTCTGTCGCTATCCGGCATCAGCGTGAAGGATGTGGATGCCGGCAGTGCGCCCATGGCCATGGTGCTGCGGGTCGAGCACGGGGTGCTGACCCTGCTGGGGGCGGCGGGCGCGGTCTCGGTACAGGGGGCGGGCAGCAACGAGATGACCCTGGTGGGATCGCTGGCCGACCTAAACCAGCTGCTGGCCGGCAACCTGCACTATGAACCGGCCAGGGATTTCTGGGGCGAGGACAACCTCACCATCACCACCTCGGATCAGGGCAACAGCGGCGTGGGCGGACCCTTGAGTGACACCGACCAGGTGACCATCACGGTGACGGCTGAACCGGATCTGCCGAGCCTGACGGTGGGGATGCACGAGATCCATGCGCTGCAGGGCGCCATGGTGCCCCTCAATCTGACCGCCAGCGTGGTGAACCCGGCACCGGGCGAGCTGTCGCTGCGCATCAGCGGCCTGGCGGGGGCCCAGGTGCTGGATGAACAGGGGCTGCCGGTCGGCCATGCCGACGGCAACGGTGACTGGCTCATTCCGGGTGGCCACTCGCTGCCGCTCTACCTGGACGGTCTGACGGCGGGAGACCATGTGCTGGGGCTGAGTGCCGAGTCGAGCGCAGGGGGGGCCACCATCAGCTCCCCCCTCGATACCGTGACCATCCATACCCAGGCCGGTCATACCCTGCTGGGTTCGGATCAGGGAGATTGGCTGTTTGGCAGCGCGGGGGATGATCGCCTGCTGGGTGGCAAGGGTGACGACATCCTCACCGGCGGCGCCGGCAGCGATCTCTTCGTCTGGCAGCAGGGGGATGCGGGGAGCACAGGCCAGCCCGCCATCGACACCATCACCGACTTCCACCCGGAAGAGGGGGACAGGATCGATCTGGCGGACCTGCTCAAGGGGGTGACCGACAGCAGCGTGGATGGCTTGCTGGGCCACTTGCAGGCGTCGGTGACCAGCGTGAGCAACGGCCTGAGCGACGTGAGCCTCTCGGTGTCGCCGGCAGGGGATGGCCAGGTGACCCAGCAGATCACCCTGAAAGGGGTGGACTTGAGCAGTTGGCAGCTTGGTGGCACCTCGTCCCACGACATCCTGCAGAGCATGCTGGATCAGCACAGCCTGATCATCCAGCACCCCTGATGGGAGGATGTGAATGAAAAGAGCCGGCAATAGCCGGCTCTTTTTCTATCTGATGCTTGCTCGCAAGCGGATATGGCGGTGCCCGTCTCACGCCAAGGCTTTGGCCAGCAGGTGGATGGGGTGTTCACAAGGGAACGGTGTGCTCATCTCGATCTGCCATTTGCAGGTTTCGCAGTCGGTGATGACCATATCGGGCTTGAGCCGGTTTATCTGATCAAACAGCCCCTCGCCGATGGCCTGGCTGGTCTGGTAGTTCTCCGACTTGAAGCCGTAGGTGCCGGCGATGCCGCAGCACTGGGAGTCCAGTACCGTCACCTTGACCCCTGGGATGGCGCGCAGCAGCTCGAGGGTATAGATGACGCCCCCCATCTTCTCCATGTGGCAGGGGGTGTGGTAGGCGATGTGCAGATTGAGCGGCTTCATCGCCGGCTTGTTGCCCTTGTAGAACTCGTTCCACAGGAAGCGGGTCACCAGCGAGATGCGATCGCGCACCTTGTGGTTGTCCTGCTCCAGCAGGTGGGGATATTCGTCGCGCAGGGTGAAGCCGCAGGTGGAGGAGGTGGCCAGCAGTGGCATCTCGTTGCCAAGCAGGGTGTTTTCTAGCTGCTTGATGTTGAAGGCAGCCTGCTGCTTGGCCTTGTCCATGAAGCCGTTGGCAATCAGCGGCACGCCGCAGCACTTCTCCCGCTCCAGCAGCTGGACGCCGATGTTCATGGCGTTGAGCACCTGCATCAGCTCCTTGCCGAGCTGCGGGTGGTTGTAGTTGACGTAGCAGCCGTGGAAGTAGGCGATTTGGCGCTCGAAACGGGCCTGACTCGCTTTCTGCTTCTTGTACCAGCCACGGAAGGTGCCCTGGGAGTATTTGGGCAGATCGCGGTGGGAGGAGACCCCCAGCGCCTTGTCCAGTACCAGCTTCATCGGCTTGAGGCCGGTGGTGAAGTTGACCACCGGGGCCATCAGGGTGGACATGCTGCCCATCAGATCGGTGTGGGAGAGCACGAATTCGCGGATCCCGGGCTTGAAGCCGCTGTACTGGTGCTTGGCCTTGGCGATGATGTCGCCAATGCGCACCCCGCTCGGACAGGCCACTTCGCAGCGCTTGCAGTTGGTGCAGTACTTGAGGGCGCTGTCAAAGAGCTCCGGGCTTTTGATGCGCAGCCGCTCCCCATCCGGGCCCGCCTGCTTGGGGCCGGGGTAGGCCGGATTGGCCTTGGCCACCGGGCAGTAGGCGGTACAGACGGTGCATTTGATGCACTGATCGAAAGTTTGGTTGGCATGATCCAGTAACATGTCAGTTCTCCTCCCGTTGGGTGTGAAGGCACGGGATGTGGGACAAAATCATCATTGGGCTGAACTCAAAATGTGACCGGCAGCCTGCCAGCCGGTGGCAACGGCCACGCCGGAGCCGGAACCTTCCTTGATCGGATCGTAGTGCGCCAGCACGCTGCCGGCGCCGTAGAGGTTGGTGAGCGGCTTGCCGCCACGCAGCACTCTGAGCTTGTCGTCGGTCTTGACCCCGAAGCCCATGAAGGGGTGGTGGTCGAACAGGCGGCGACCGGCCCAGGCGTCCCGCTCGGGCAAGCTCAGCACGTCGGCGTTGAAGATCGGCTCGCGAATGCCGCGCAGGCGCGACTCCAGCCCGCGGCTGAAGAAGCTGCCGGAGGCGAGCACGAAGTGGTCCGCCTCGAACAGCTGATCGTCGCCATTCTGGCTGTGCACGCCGATCACCCGATCGCCCTCGTAACGGGCTCCGAGCACCCGCTCGCTGGTGAGGAAGGTGCCGCCAAGGGCCATGAAGCGGCGCTTGAGCGCCTCCTGCATCCGCATGCCGATCAGTGACGGCGGCATGGTGGCCACCTCCTTGATGATGCAGCCGGTGCGCTGCTCCAGCTCTGCCAGGCGCGGGCCGACCAGCCCGAGTGACAGGCAGGCGGGCAGCACCAGGTGATGGCAGCGCGGCTCACCGCTCTCTTGCACCAGGCGGCTGATCTCGCGGGCCAGATCCGTCAGCAGGTCACGCTGGCCATTGCCCTGCTTGTCGAACAGGCGGGCGATGTCGGCGGAGCGAAACTCGTGGGGATTGCGGCTGAACTCGGCCAGCTGGGGCAGGCGGAGCTCACCGGTCAGGATGCGGCAGTGGGCGAAGCGCGTGTGGGTCGCCAGGTTGGCGGCCGCGAGCTCTGGGTGAAAGTCGCGAAATCCCTCCAGGGTGGCCAGCAGGATGGCGTCGGGGGCCGGCGCATCGGTCACACAGGCGCAGGTGTCGGGGGAGAGCCAGGTGGCTTTGAGGGTGCCGATGGGGGTCAGCCGCTGGTGGTTGCGCTCCTGGCGAAACAGCGGCAATCCCTGCGCGGCGCAGTGGCGCTGCAGATCATCGAGGCTCGCCGCGATATGGGTCAGCCCTACCTTGCTGTAGGGATGCTCGGGGTTGGCGGCCATGAAGGCGGGCAGGGCGGCGCGGGGATCGCCCTCGCTCTCCAGTAGATCCACCGAGCCGGAGGAGAAGTGCAGGGCGCTCTGGCCAGAGGCCATCAGCAGGGTCTTCTGGCCGGCCTCGGCCAGACGCAGGGCCGCGGAGAGGCCCGCCATGCCGCCGCCGATAACGATGCTGTCAAATTTCATGGCTGCGCTCCTTGGTGGGATTGGCGGTGCTGGCGTCTTGCGGGAAGGGCTGCTCGGCCACCAGGTGGGGGGCCGTCCACTCGCCAAGGCCGAACAGCCCCTCGTAGATCCAGTAGGTAAATTCGGCTTCGCGCAGGGCATCGCCCCACAGCACGGGGCGGGTGCCCTTGTAACGCTCCTCCAGGAACTGGCGCAGCATGACGCAAGCCTGACGGCCATCGGCCTTGCCATACTCCTGCATCAGGCCGGCGGCGCGATAGGCGCACAGCTCCCCCTGACAGGGGCCCATGCCCAGGCGGGTGCGGCGGCGCAGATCCACCAGGTTGTCCACATCCAGCTCGCGCAGGGCATATTCGATTTCACCGGCGGTGACCATTTCGCACTCGCAGATGAGGGCGTTGGCCTTGGGGTTGTCGCGGAAGAAGGCGATGACCCGCTCGCCGTGGCGGTATTGGGCCGAGCCTTCGGCAGGCACCGAGAGGCCGGGGGCGGAGACCTTCTCCGGATCCCGCGAGCCGGGCAGGCTCAGTTCGGCGGTGCGGCAGGGCTTGCTGTTGCCCAGCTTCTTGGCCAGCAGATCGGTAGCCCATTCGGCCATCAGCCGGTAGGTCATCAGCTTGCCGCCGGTGATGGTATTGAACCCCTTGAGGCCATCACGTTCGGCGTGATCCAGCAGCACTATGCCACGGCTGATGTTGCGGCCGGACTCGTCACCATCCACCGCCACCAGTGGGCGCACCCCGGCATAGGCGCGCAGCAGACGGGTGCGGGCCATGATGGGGGCGAGCTTGATCCCCTCGCGCAGCAGCACCTCCACCTCTTCAGGCTCGACGGTGAGCTGGTCAATCTTGTGGTAATCGATGCGGCTCGAGGTGGTGCCGATGAGGGAGATGGTATCGCCCGGTACCAGGATGTCCGCGTCCGCCGGTTTGCGGGCGCGGTTGAGCACCAGCTGGTTGATGCGGTAATCCATGATGAGCAGGGAACCCTTGGCCGGGAACATGCGGATGCCGAGATCGGCGTACTCGCAGATCTGCTGGCCCCAGATGCCGGCGGCGTTGATCACCTCCTGGCACTCCACCTCGAACGCTTCACCGGTGCGGGTGTTGATGGCCTTGACCCCGTGCACCCGATCCTGGGTGCGCAAAAGCCCCAGCACCTTGCTGTGGGTGAAGATGCGGGCGCCGTGCTCCTTGGCATCCAGCACGTTGGCGGCGGCCAGGCGGAAGGGATCGACCGTGCCGTCCGGCACCTGGATGGCGCCGATCAGCGCCGGGTTGACGTTGGGTTCGAGGCGCAGCGCATCGGCGGGATCCAGCTGGCGGGCGTCGATGCCCGCCAGGGCGCAGGCGTCCATGAAGGTAGTTTGAAAATTGATGTCATCTTCCGGCAGGGTAATGAAGAGGCCGCCGGTGTCCTCGACACAGTGGCTGGCGATCCGCTTGAGGATGCGGTTCTCCTGAATGCACTCGCGGGCGGACTCCTGATCCGTCACCGCGTAGCGGGCGCCGGAGTGGAGCAGGCCGTGGTTGCGACCCGTGGTGCCGGCGGCGATGTCGTCCCGCTCAAGCAGGATGCAGTCGATGCCGCGCAGTGCGCAATCGCGCATGATGCCGGCTCCGGTGGCGCCACCCCCTATGATGACGACTTGTGTGGTTATTCTTTTCATTCTTGCCCGTCTCATCTCTTCCAGATGGTGCCAGTGTGGCCTGTCTCTGGGCGAAAATGTTTGATATGGGCCAAGTTAATGTTCGCAAACGCTCAAGTTAAGGGGTGTTAATGAGCAAATCGTGATTGTTGTCACACTCCAGCAACAGCAGAGGGGGCCGCTGGGCCCCCTCTGTCGACACGAGTCGCGGCACTCAACCGCAGCACTTCTTGAACTTCTTGCCGCTGCCGCAGGGGCAGGGGTCGTTGCGCCCCGCCTGCAGCGGTGCCGGATCCTGCTCGCCATCCGTGTAGACCCAGCGTCCCTGATGGCGCACGAAGCGGGAGCGCTCATGCAGGCAGTGGCGCGCTTCACCTTCCATGAACCAGGCCTTGAACTCCACCATGCCGAGGGTGTCATCGGGGCCGCCCTGGCTGGCGATGATCTCGAGCCCGTCCCATTGAGTGTCGGTCTGGGAGAGCTGCTCCGCAGTCAGATCCCCTAGATAGTCAGGGTGCCAGCTGTGCACCAAGTACTCCCCCAATCCCAGCACGAAGGCGCTGTAGCGCGAGCGCATCAGCTGCTCCGGGGTCTGGGCGGCGGCGCCCCGATGCAGTGATCCACAGCACAATTCGAGAGAAAGAGTTGAACCGCAAGGACATTTGTTCATGTGTCTGGCCATCAGAGTCGATAGATATAGAGGGCGGGGATTGTAGCGAAAGCGGGTCCCCGTCGACCAGCATCCTATACTGGTCTGGTAGGAACGGAACGCCCATAAAAATAGCTGCAAGGATGTGAAAGATGACGCTAAAGCAGAAAATTCTGTTGTTGGGAGCCGTCCCCGTGCTCCTGATGGCCCTGGTGGTCAATTTCAGCAACTACATGATTTCAAAGAGTGACCTGGAAGCCGATCTGGTGGTGGCGCGAGAAAATGCCATCAAGGATCGCAAGGCGTTGCTCAGCAGCTACCTGATGCTGGCCAAGACCGCCATCGATGCCGTCTACAACCAGCCAGACAGCCCGGCGGTGCGCAAGCAGGTGACCGAGCTGCTGCGGCCGCTGCGCTACAGCAGTGACGGCTACTTCTTCGTCTACGACTTTCAGGGCAACACCATACTGCTGCCCACCCGCCCCGAGATGGAAGGCAAGAACCGCTGGCAGGACAAGGATGCCAAGGGCAAGCTGCTGATCCAGGAGATCGTCAAGGCGGCGCGCCAGGGGGATGGCTTCTCCGAATACTGGACCGCCAAGCCCTCCATCGGCCGGGATGCGCCCAAGCTCTCCTTCAACCTGGTGCTCGACAAGTACCAGTGGGTCATCGGCACCGGCTTTTACATCGATGACATCGACAACGAGCTGGCGGTGCTGCGCACCGAGCGCGAGAGCAACATGCGTGACTCGCTGCAGAGTAGCGTGCTGTTGATCCTGGTGATCCTGGGGGTGACCCTGGCCGCCACCGTGGTGATCGGCAACCGGGTCACCCGGCCGCTGGCGGATGCGGTCTCGGCCCTCAACGACATCGCCGACGGGGAGGGGGATCTGACCCAGCGCCTCAAGGTGCAGAGCCATGACGAGATTGGTCAGCTGGCCACCGCCTTCAACCGCTTCGTGACGCGGATCCAGTCGGTGGTGAGCCAGGTGGGTGAGACCAGCAATCATCTGTTCAGCGCGGTGGAGAAACTGCACCACCTGAGCGAGCACTATGACCATCAGATGCACGGCCACAGCCGGGAGACCGATCAGGTGGTCACCGCAGTGACCGAGATGAGCTCCACTGCCCAGGAAGTGGCGGCCAGCGCCTCCAACGCGGCCACCGCCACCAGCGACGCGGCGCGTGAATCCGATGCGGCTCGCGGCGTGGTGGGCACCGCCATCAACAGCATCAACCGGCTGGTGGGCGAGGTGCACACCGCCTCCGGCGTCATCGAGCAGCTGGCGCAGGAGACCGCCAAGATAGGATCCGTGGTGGAGGTCATTCGCGGCATTGCCGAGCAGACCAACCTGCTGGCGCTCAACGCCGCCATCGAGGCGGCCCGGGCCGGCGAGCAGGGGCGCGGCTTTGCGGTGGTGGCGGACGAAGTCCGATCGCTCGCCGGTCGCACCCAGCAGAGCACCAAGGAGATCAACGAGATGCTGCAGCGCCTGCAGGGCGGGGTGAAGCAGGCGGTGGACGTGATGCAGGCGAGCGAGGAGCGCAGCCAGGAGACGGTGCAGGAGGCGAGCCACATCGCCACCTCCCTCGACAGCATGGTGATGGCGGTCAGCACCATCAACGACATGAACATCCAGATAGCCACTGCCGCCGAGGAGCAGCATGCGGTCTCCGAGGAGATCAACAAGAACCTGGTGGCCATTCAGCAGATCGTCAGCGAGCTGACCGACGCGGCGGTCGAGTCCAACAGCACCACCCGCGATCTCGCCAGCACCGGCGACAAACTGCGCAAGCTGGTCTCCCAGTTCCGCTACTGATGGGGTGACAAGAGGGGGATGTCCCTCACAAGATGCGGCCTGAACCCCGGTTCAGGCCGCACTTTATTTGGGGATTGACCAATAATATGTGAAAATTGGCCCCCTCTGTGTCAGCCCTTGCCCCGTACCCTATGAATGAGATCGTGAAAGGCAGTATCGATTTGATCCGTCAGCTCAACTATGGCCTGGTCTACGCCAGCCTGGAGGAGCACAAGGAGCTGTCCCGTACCGATCTCTCCCGCTTGACCGGCCTTTCGCCTGCCAGCATCACCAAGATCACCCGCGAGCTGCTCGACGGCGGTCTGGTGGTCACCTGTGGCGAGAGCTCGGTGGGGCGCGGTCGCCGCCAGATCCTGCTGCGCATCAATGAGCGCCGCTTCCAGTTTCTCTCCATGCGCCTTGGCCGCGGCTATGTGGACATGGCGCTGTTCGATCTGGCCGGTCGCTCGCTCGCCCGTCATCGCCATGTCTTCAGCGAAGGGGAGCGCGCCGACCTGCTGGCCAGCCTGGTGCGGGCCATTGAGGGCTTCTTGCCCAAGAAGGCGCTGCGCCTCGCCTGCATCGCCCTCTGCCTGCCGGGCCAGGTGGAGCGCCACTCCGGCATGGTCAAACACTTCCCCTTCTACGATCTGCGCAACTGGCCGCTCGGCCCCACCCTGCAGGAGGCCTTCGCGGTGCCCGTGCTGGTGAGTGGCGACGTGCGCACCTGGATCCAGGCCGAGCGTGAGTGGGGGGCCGCCAAGAACTGCGCCGATGCGGTACTGGTGTTCGTGCACAACGACATCGGGGTCGGCATGGTGGTCAACGGCCAGCTCATCGAGAGCGAGTCGGCCCTGCTCGGCGATCTCAGCCACCTGCAGCTTGAGCCCTACGGTCAGCGCTGCTATTGCGGCGGCTTTGGCTGTGCCTGCACGCTAGTGACCAATCAGGCGCTCGAAGCCCAGTACCGGGATCTGCGCGAGCGGATGCAGGAGTACGATCTGCCGGAGAGCGTTACCATTCGTGAGCTGTGCGAGCTGGCGCTGGCGGGCAACAGCCTCTGCCAGGACATCCTCCATCAGGCGGCGGGGCGGCTCTCCCGGGTGCTCTCCAACCTCATCTGCCTGCTCAATCCGGGCAAGCTGCTGCTGGGGGGGGAAATCACCCGCGCCGATCGGCTGCTGTTCCCCATGCTGCACCAGTCGCTGGCAAGCCAATTGCCGGCCGAATACCTGGTGCGGCTGCAGATTGAATCCACCCACTTCTACGAAGATCCCACCAAACCCACCTCGGTGCAGGTGCACAAGGCTCTGCGCGACGGCAGCCTGCTGCTCGACTTGTTGCGAGGCGACAAGGAGGCATGAAGTTGGGGTTGCAAGGACGCATCCTCCTCATGCTCTGTCTGGTCAGTCTGCTGCAGCTGGTGCTGCTGAGCGGGGCCAGTTACTACTATGTGTCCGAGCAGCGCTACCGCGAGGTGGGGGATCAGGCCCTCGACGTGGCGCGGCTGGTGGCCCGCGAGCAGGGCGTGCTGGCCGGGGTGAAGCGGGCCGACACCGCCCGTCTCAACGTGCTGGTGGAGCGGATCCGCACCGAAGTCGGCGCCAGCTACATCGTCATCGGCGACAAAGACGCGCGCCGGCTGGTGCACCCCAATGCGGATCGCATCGGCCAACCCATGATGGGGGATGATCCGAAGCGGGCGCTGCAGGGGGAGGCCTACATCTCCCGTGCGCAAGGGTCCCTCGGGGTCTCGGTGCGCGGCAAGAGCCCCATCCGCGATGAGCTCGGTCAGATCATCGGGGTGGTCTCGGTCGGTTATCTGGTGCGGGATATCGAGGCGGATCTGCAGGGGTTCCTGCGTTTCGGCCTCGCCATGACCCTGCTCATCGTGCTGCTCAACAGCCTGGCCGCCGCCTGGCTGGCCCGCCGTTACAAACGTGCCATCCTTGGCTTCGAGCCCGAGCAGATCGGCCGCCTCTATGCTGAACTCGACTGCACCCTGCGCACCGTGCGCGAGGGGATCCTCACCATCGACGAGCAGGGCCGGCTCACCTCCCTCAATCCCAATGGCATCCGCTTGCTGCGCCTTGACGAGCAGACGGCCCGGGCCGCCATCGGCCAACCCGTCACCCGGCTGCTGCCGGAGAGCCGTATGCTCTCCCTCATTCAGGATCCGCGCCCCCAGTTTGACGAGGAGATAGTGCTCAACGGCCAGTCCCTCATCGTCAACCGGCTGCCGCTGGTGCGCGATGGCAAGCTGATCGGCGCGGTATCGAGCTTTCGGCGCAAGGACGAGCTGGCCGAACTGAGCGCCCAGCTCTCTCAGGTGCAGGCCTACAGCGATCTGCTACGGGTGCAGACCCACGAACACCACAACCAGCTCGGCACCATCGCCGGGCTCATCGAGCTCGGGGCCACCCGCGAGGCGCTCGCCTTCATCGGGCGGGAGGCGGCCACCGAGCAGAGCCTGCTCAGCTTCCTGCTGCGCGCCATCGCCAAGCCCAAGGTGGCCGGCCTGCTGCTCGGCAAATACCACAGGGCTCACGAGCTGGGGCTGGTGTTGGAGGTGGACCCGGATTCGCGCCTGCACGACATTCCCCTTCGCGTCAGCGGCTCCCAGCTGGTGACGGTACTGGGCAACCTCATCGACAATGCCTTCGAGGCGACCCGTCGCCACGGTGCCCCCTACCGGCCGGTGCGGGTGGCGCTGAGCGATCTCGGCCAGGATCTCATTCTGGAGGTGGAAGACGGGGCGGGGGGGATCGATCCCGCGCTGGCGGATCGCCTGTTCGAGCGGGGCGTCAGCAGCAAGGCGGAGCCGGATCATGGCATCGGCCTCGCGCTGGTGCGCAAGACCCTGGATGCCCTGCAGGGGCAGATCACCATCGAAGCCACGGCGCAGGGGAGTTGCGTCGTCTGTTACATTCCCAAGGAGGTGTGAGTGATCAAGATCCTGATCGTCGAGGATGACCCGGCCATTGCCGAGATCCACCGCCGCTTCGTGCAGCGGCTGGCGGGTTTCGAGGTGCTGGGGGTGGCGCTCACTCTGTTCGATGCCAGGGAGCAGATAGAGATCCTCAAGCCCGAGCTGGTGCTGCTGGACGTCTGGCTGCCCGATGGCGAGGGCTTTGCCCTGCTGCGGGAGCTGCGCCAGGCGGGAGCTTCCCTCGACGTGATACTGCTCACCGCGGCGCGGGAGGCCGGCGCCCTGCAGGAGGCAATGCGGCTCGGGGTGGTGGATTTCATCCTCAAGCCCGTGGTGTTCGAGCGGCTGCGCGACACCCTCGACAAATATTGCCAGAACCGCGCTGCCCTGGCGGCGCTGGCCGACATCGATCAGCAGGCGGTGGACGCCCTGCTGGGGACGCCGTTGCAGCAGGTGGCGGCGGGCGGCCTGCCCAAGGGGATCGACGGGCTCACCCTGCAGCGGGTGCTGGCGGCGCTGGGATCGCAGGGGGCCAGCGCCGAGGAGATAGGCAACCGGGTCGGGGTGAGCCGCACCACGGCGCGCCGCTATCTGGAGTTTTTGGTGGGGCAGCAGCTGGCGAGCCCGGAGCTGGAGTACGGCACCGTGGGCCGGCCGGAGCGGCGTTATCGCCAGCCCTGAGCGAGATAGCCCCCCATCTCGTCTTGCCAATAAAAAGAGCGCCTGTCGGCGCTCTTTTGCTGTGTGGGATCCGCCAACTCAGCTCGGCTCGGATTGCAGTGTGGCGGCCGGTGCGCGGCGCGCCTGCCACCACTGCCACACCGGCAACAGCAGCATCACCAGGGTGATCAGCGTGAAGGCGAGGGTGATGGGGCGCTCCCACAGGAAGCTCAGGGAGCCGTCGTTGATCACCAGGGCCCGGCGCAGGTTGTCCTCCAGCATGCCCCCCAGAATGAAGCCGAGCAGCATGGGCGCCATGGGGAAGTCCAGCAGGCGCAGGCCGATGGCGATCAGCGCCACCAGCGCCATCACATAGATGTCCATGGTGTTGAAGGAGACCAGATAGACCCCGATCAGCGAGAACAGCAGCACCATGGGAATGAGCACGGGGCGCGGCACCTGCAGGATCTTGGCCAGATAAGGGATGAGCGGCAGGTTGAGGATCAACAGCACCACGTTGCCCAGGTACATGGAGATGATCACCGACCAGAACACATCCGGATGCTCCATGAACAGGCGCGGGCCCGGCTGGATGCCGTAGGCGATGAGGGCCCCCAGCATCAGCGCCGTGGTGCCGGAGCCCGGGATCCCCAGGGTCAGCAGCGGCACGAAGGCCCCGCTGGAGGCGGCGTTGTTGGCCGCCTCCGGCGCGGCGATGCCGGTCAGGCTGCCCTTGCCGAACTCCTCCTGCCTGCGCTTGCTGGCGAAGTTGCGCTCGGCGCCATAGGCCATGAAGGAGGCGATGGTGGCACCGGCCCCCGGCAGCACGCCGATGAGGAAACCCATCACCGAGGAGCGGGCGATGGGGGGCGCTATCTCTTTGACCTCGTCCCTGCTCAACTTGAGGGAGCCGAGCTGCTGGATCTTGCGCGCCTCCTCCTTGCTGGTGTCCTTGCCCGGGCGCAGCACCGTCATCAGGATCTCCGCCAGGGCGAAGGTGGCCATGGCCAGCAGCAGGAAGGAGAAGCCGTCGCGCAAGTCCGGTAGACCGAAGGTGAACCTGTCCACCCCGACGCTGCGGTCGATGCCGACGGTGGAGAGCATGATGCCGAACAGCGCCATGATCAGCGCCTTGAGCACCTGGCCCTTGCCGGCAAAGGCCGCCACCGCTGAGAGCCCCAGTACCATGAGGGCGAAGTAGTCTGCCGACTGGAACGAGAGGGAGACCTTGGCCAGCAGCGGTGCCGCCACCATCAGGAAGATGGCCGATAGAGTGCCGCCGGTGAAGGAGGCGTAGGCGGCGATGGCCAGCGCCTTGCCCGCCTGCCCCTTGCAGGCCAGCGGATAGCCATCGATGGCGGTGATCATGCTGGCGGAGCAGCCCGGGGTGTTGATCAGGATGGAGGAGGTGGAGCCGCCGAACATGGAGCCGTAATAGACCCCGGCCATCAAAATGATGCCGGAGGCGGGATCCAGCCCGTAGGTGATGGGGATCATCAGGGCGATGGCGGTGACGGGCCCAAGGCCCGGCAGCATGCCGATGAAGGTGCCGACGAAACAGCCGACGATCACCATGAAGATGTTGATGGGCATCATGGCGGTGCCCAGTCCTTGCAGAATGCCGTCTAACATGGGTTCTCCTTATCCCAGCAACTGGGTGAACAGCCGGCCCGGCTCGAGGTAGACGTTGAGCCCCTTGGTGAGCAGGGCCCAGAAGATGAGGGTGAACGGTAGGCTCACCTTGCAGGCGAAGGCGAGGCTCTGCTCGCCCATCAGCCGGATCCCGCCGATGAGAAACAGGGTGGTGGCGACCAGAAAGCCGAGCCAGCCAAGGGCCAGGCCGTAGGCCAGCATCAGCAGCAACAGGGCGAACACCAGCCGCCAGTTGCCGGACTCCTTGCCCAGTGGTTCTCCCCCCGCTGAGCAGATCAGCAACAGGGAGAGCAGGACCCCGGCTCCGGCCAGGGCATAGGGCAGGGTGCTGGCGGTAAAGGGTTCATATTCGTCCCCCGGGTAGCCGGGGATCTGGGTGGCGTGATAGCCGTAGGCGAGGGAGAGCAGCAAAAACAGCAGCCCCCCGAACCGTTCCTTGGTCAGTCGCATGATGACTCCGATGGGCGGGGCGAACCCGCCACAGGCTGAGGGTTACTTGATGAAGCCGAGCTCGCGCATCAGGCCGCCAATTTGTTGCTCCTGGCTGTTGAGAAAAGCCGTGAACTCGGGGCCGGATTGATACTGGTTGATCCAGCTGTTGCGCGCCCGCACCGTCTCCCACTCCGGTTTGTCATACATCTGCTTGAGCAGGGCGGCGAATTCGGCCGACTTGTCGGCGCTGACGGCGGGGGAGGCGAAATAGCCGCGCCAGTTGGCAAATACCGTGGGGTTGCCCTGCTCGCTGAAGGTGGGCACCTCGCTCGCATCCGGCATCCGGGTCGGGGCCGTCATGCCGAGGATCCGCATCTGGCCCGACTTGACCGCCTCCATCGCCTCGCCAAAGCCGGTGGAGAGCACCTGGGTTTCTCCTGCCAGCACCGCCGCCATGGCGCTGCCACCGGCGTCATAGGCCACGTAGCGCAGCTTGCCGGCATCGGCCCCGGCATTCTTGAAGGTCATGGCCGCCACCAGATGATCCAGGCTGCCACGGGCGGAACCGCCGGCAATCTTCACCTTGGCGGGGTTCTCCTGATAGGCGGCCAGCAGCTGGGGCCAGCTCTGATAGGGGGAGTCCAGCGGCACGGCCAGCGCCTGGTAGTCGGCGATGATGGCGGCCACCGGGGTGAGATCCCGGAACGATTGCGGCAGCTCCTTGGAGAGGGATTTGACGATGATGGGGGTGGAGTTGACCATCAGGGTCTTGTCGGACTGGGCCGAGGTCTCGATGAGGTGAGCGATGGCCTTGGCACCGCCACCGGCCGAGATGTTCTGGTAGGAGGCGGTGGTGATGAGGCCGGATTTGGTCAGCGCCTCGCCGGTGCCGCGGGCGGTGTTGTCCCAGCCGCCGCCGGCACCGCCCGGAATGAGGAAGTGGATTTCGTCGATCTTGGCCTGGGCGCCGAGGCTGGCGCCCAGCAGGCAGCAGAGCAACGTGCGTTTGAGGGTTCCTTGCAACATGGTGTACTCCTTGTGATTGTTGCAGGAAGGTTAATTAATCGCGATTGGTCGGCAAACAATCTGACCGTAATGGCTATTAAGGCTGTTGTGGTCATTGTGTTCATTCTGGTCACGGCAGGGTGAGGCAGGGTCATGACGGGGCTGAAGGTCGTCAGAATGGTACTGCGGTGACGGCTGAAAAGGCGCGCGGCTCCCCATCTGACGGGAGCCTCGCGGATGACGATCTGGCTTATCCCTGTGATGCGGGTGCGGCGGAGACCTGGTCGCCGCCGGTGCCCTGCTGCTTGATGGCCTCGGTCGCCTGCTGCCTGCGCTGCAACTGCTCCATCACCAGCTTGTAGGCGATGTAGTATTTGTAGATGTTGCCCACGTAGGTCACGGTTTCCGGCCCAATCTTCTCCGCCGCCACGTACTCGACGTTGTGAAACCAGACGTTGGGATCCAGCCCCCGTTTCTTGGCCTCGGTGCGCAGCCGTGCCACCCTGGCGGGGCCGGCGTTGTAGGAGGCGAATGAGAAGAGCGCCTTGTCGAGGGCCGTCATGGGCTCGTCTGCATAGTAGTGGTCGATCATCCAGCGCATGTATTTGACGCCGCCGTGGATGTTGGGCTCGAGCTGGCGGATGTCGCCCACTTTGAGCCCCTTGCCGGTGGCGGGCATGATCTGCATGATGCCGATGGCGCCGACGTGGCTGCGCGCCTTGTGATTGAGGGCCGACTCCTGATAGCCCTGGGCCGCCATCAGCAACCAGTCCACCTCGTATTTCTCGCCATATTCGCGAAACAGATCCACCACCTGCAGAAACTTCTGGCGCTCGGCGTCGGCGGCGGCGCTCTTGACGAACTTGTTCTGCTTGAGATAGCGGGCCAGGATGGCGTCACCGCTGTGTTTGCCGCGCAGGGCGGCTATCTGTTCATTGAGCATGGCCAGCAACTGCGGACTCTCCTTGCGCACCGCCCAGGCGATGACCCCCCCTTGGCGGAACACTGGCTGCTCATGGATGCGGATGGCGGGGAAGATCTTCTGCCAGAACCGGGCCTTGTGCTCATCCATGACGATGAAGGGCAGCAGGCCGGCATTGACCATCTCCACCAGATCTTCATCCTCCAGCGCCTCCGGGGCCGGCTGGATGTCGACAAGCGGCTCTCCCGCCGCCTTGCGCGCCTGGTTGTAGGCCGTGAGGCTCTCGAAGTAGCTGGAGGAGGGGCGCACATAGACCCGTTGGCCGGCGAGATCGGCGGCGCTCTCTACCTTGGGAGAGGCAGGTCCTGAGATGAGCAGTTCCCGCACGTTCTCCAGCAGAGGGTCGGTAAAGAGCACCCCCTGCAGTTTGCGCCGCTCGGTGATGGTGAGGTTGGCGGCGGCGATGTCGCCCTTGCCCGCGATGAGGGCTTCCAGCAGGGCCTCGCGCGCGACCGGGATGAAGGCCAGGTGCAGCTTGAGATGGCGCTTGAGGCTCTTTTGCTTGCGCAGCTGCTCGTTGAGCCGCTTCTCCACCTCGATGAAGGCGTCGTAGGTGACGCCCCGCTGCACCCCCTTGTAGATGAAATAGCCGGTCTTGTTGTAGGTGGTGAGCACCCGGATGGTGCGCCGTGCCAGCATGGCATCCAGATCGCCAAGCAGGGGCTGGGCCAGCTGGTCGCTGCTGAAGGCCAGGGCAGCCGGCTCGGGGTTGGCTTCCTCTGCGGGGGAAGTTTGCGCTGGCGTGGCGGCCTGCAACGGGCCACACAGCAGCCAGCCCAGAAGGATCCATAACCGTATCATGACGATGCCCTCGTGTGTTTCATTGAGTGTAAGCGGCATGGGGCGGGCGCTTTAGCTCATTGGGTTTGGTCGGTGAGGGGCACATAGCACGATAGGCCCTATCCTGCGGGGGCGAGGTGGTGGGGCTTAGGCAAAAAGGAGAGCGGCATAAACGAAAAGGGGAGCCATAGCTGCTCCCCTTGAGTTGGTGTACTTGGTGCTGTGCAGGCCGTCGGCGCTAGAACCAGAAGCCGATGATGAAGGAGCCCGCCAGGGTCAGCATGACGTTGGCCACTGCATAGGTGCCGGCATAGCCGAGCGCCGGGATGGAGCTGTTGGCCGCCTCGTTCACCACGTCCATGGCCGGGGCACAGGTGCGGGCCCCCGTGATGGCGCCGAGCAGCAGGGCCGGGTTCATCTTCAGCACCCAGACCCCGAACAGGTAGCCCACCAGCACCGGCAGGGTGGTCACCAGCATGCCGGAGAAGAGCACCACGGCACCGACCTGGCTCAGGTGATCCAGAATGCCGCCACCTGCTTTGAGGCCGGTGCTCACCATGAACACCGCCAGGCCGAGATCCTTGGCCAGACGCAGGGCGCCCGGTGGCACATAGCCGACCGTGGGGTGGTTGGCGCGCAGGTAGCCCATCAGGATCCCCGCCAGCAGCAGGCCGACGGCGTTACCCAGCCCAAATTCGAGCTGGCCGAATACCAGGGAGACGGAGCCTATCAGCAGCCCCAGCACGAAGAAGGTGGTGAAGGCCACCAGATCCGTGGTCTGGCTGTGGATGCTGATGAAGCCAATCTTGTTGGCCAGCAGCTTGACCCGCTGCTTCTCGCCGCTGATCTGCAGCACGTCGCCCTTTTGCAGCATGATGTTGCGATCGAACGGCATCTCGATCTGGGAACGCACCACCCGGTTGAGGAAGCAGCCCTTCTCGGTGAGGTTGAGCTCCACCAGATGGCGACCCACCACCGCATCGTTTTTCACCACTATCTCTTCGGTGACGATCTGCAGGTCAAGCAGGTTGCGGTCGAACACCTCCTTGCCGTTGCGGTAGTTGACGTCGAGCTTCTCGTGGCTCTCGGGGTAGCCCACCAGGGCGATCTCGTCCCCTTCCTGAATGACGGCGTCGCCATCCGGGCTCGCCAGGATGCCGTTGCGGCGGATCCGTTCCACGTAGCAGCCGGTGTGGGGGTAGATGCCGGTCTCGCGCAGGGTACGGCCACCGATCCAGGCCGCCAGCTCCGGGCCGACCCGGTAGGCACGGATGATGGGCAGGTAGGTCTTGCGGCTCTCGTTGTCGGAGAGGCCGCGCTCGCGGGCGATCTTCTGCGCCTCGGTGTTGAGGTCGAGCCGTGCCAGCGAAGGCAGGTAGCGCACCACCAGCATCAGGCCGACCAGCCCCACCAGATAGGTCAGTGCATAGCCGATGCCCATGTTGTCGAGCACCGACTGCATGTCGGTCTGATGGGGCAGGTTGAGCAGGCCGCTGCGCAGGGCATCCTGGGCGCCCACCAGCGCCGGGGTCGAGGTGAGCGAGCCGGCCAGGATGCCGGCGGCCATGCCCGGCCCCAGGTTGAAGAACTTGGCCAGCCCGACGGTGAGGAAGAGGGCGGTCAGCAGGATCACCAGAGTGAGGGTGATGTAGTGGATGCCGTCACGCAGGAAGACGCTGAAGAAGTGCGGCCCCGCTTCGATCCCCACGCAGAAGATGAACAGCATGAAGCCGACGTTCTCCGTGGTGGCGGTGAATTCAAAACCCATCTGGCCGAACAGCAGGGCGGTGAAGAGCACGCCGATGGTGTTGCCGATCTGGAAGTTGCCGAACCTGACTTTACCGAGCAGCAGGCCGAAGGCCAGTACCACGAACAGCAGCAGGGAGTCGCTTTGATGTAGCAGTGTCACAAAATCTATGGTCATGCCCGGAAAAACCGAGGAAAAAAGTGGGGCCGATATTGTGCCGGATCCCTCACCAATAAAGAAGCGTCAAAGGAGGATTAATCGGCACTAACCCGCCACGCTGCCCGCCTGTGTGAGGGAAACTGCGGGGCGGGTCTGGTGATGACCTCTATTTCCCTCTGCCAGCCCCGCTGTCAATTAGTGATTCCTGCTATCTGTGATCCTCGTCTTTCCGCTCTGCTTGAAAATTTATTCTCTGCTGTTTGACAGGGCGCTTTCCTGGTTTTTCAGCACATCTGACTGAAGGGGTAGGCATGAGTCCGGGAGCCGATCGGTGGGTGTCGCAAGGGAGTGACCCATGTTGTGCGGGATGGCGAAAAGATATCTGCAAAAGGCATCTGTCGGCGGCGATGGCAACCCATTCAGGGGGGTGACCAAAAACAGCAGAAAATCAGGTCGTCAGGGAAAAACATCGCCCGTCGCTGGCAATGGCCTGCCAGCCTAGGCCGTCATTGGCTTTGCTCTACTTACCCACAGAATCTGTGGATAACCCTGTTCATGAAACTTGGTGATCAGGCTGTATCCCGCGCCAATACTGGGTTGCAAGGACTGTTCAAAAAATACCTGAGATAAATTGTTTCTATAAAAATCAAATAGTTAGGTGCAGCAGAACAAAACGCTGCCGGGGCGGATGCGGAATCAAAAGGGAGGCGTCACCGCGGGATACGGCTTGTGCATTAAAATTGGCAGAGGAAAGCACTAAAGTGGATAACTTGCACCGAGATGGTGAGGAGATTGGCTCCCCCGACTGGACTTGAACCAGTGACATACGGATTAACAGTCCGCCGTTCTACCGACTGAACTACGGGGGAACATCAGGCAAGGAGGAGCATCATACAGAGGTCGTATTTCGAGGTCAATAGCCGCTTCTTCCGGCAGAGTGGATACCCAGCCCACCCCATCTCGGAGTACACTTCTGCTCTTGCGTTTTTTTGCCGGGAGTCGTCATGAGCAAGTTATTCCAGCTGGCCAGCCAGTTTCAACCCGCCGGGGATCAGCCAAGGGCCATCGCCCAGCTGCTCGATGGCATCGAATCCGGCCTTGCCCATCAGACCCTGCTCGGGGTGACCGGCTCGGGCAAGACCTTCACCATGGCCAACGTCATCGCCACCCTCAATCGCCCTACCATGATCCTGGCTCCCAACAAGACCCTGGCGGCCCAGCTCTATGGCGAGATGAAGGAGTTCTTCCCCGACAACTCGGTGGAGTATTTCGTCTCCTACTACGACTACTACCAGCCGGAAGCCTATGTGCCGACCACCGACACCTTCATCGAGAAGGATGCCTCCATCAACGATCACATCGAGCAGATGCGGCTGTCGGCCACCAAGGCACTGCTGGAGCGCCGCGATGTGGTGATCGTCGCCTCGGTGTCGGCCATCTACGGTCTGGGGGATCCGCAAGCCTACCTCAGCATGATGCTGCACCTGAAAGTGGGGGATCTGATCAATCAGCGGGATATCCTGCGTCGCCTCGCTGAGCTGCAGTACACCCGCAACGACATGGCCTTCCAGCGTGGCACCTTCCGGGTGCGGGGGGAGGTGATCGACATCTACCCCGCCGAATCGGACAAGCTGGCCCTGCGGGTGGAGCTGTTTGACGAGGAGGTGGAGCGCCTCTCCCTGTTCGATCCGCTGACCGGCGCCATCGAGCAGACGGTGGTGCGCTACACCATCTATCCCAAGACCCACTATGCCACCCCGCGCGAGACCATCCTGGGGGCCATCGAGCACATCAAGGAGGAGCTCAAGAGCCGCCGTGAGCAGCTGTTGTCGCTGGGCAAGCTGGTGGAGGAACAACGCATCAGCCAGCGCACCCAGTTCGACATCGAGATGATGCAGGAGCTCGGCTACTGCTCGGGCATCGAAAACTACAGTCGTTACCTCTCCGGTCGCGCGCCCGGCGAGCCGCCGCCCACCCTGTTTGACTATCTGCCGGGGGATGGCCTGCTCATCATCGACGAATCGCACGTCACGGTGCCGCAGATCGGCGCCATGTTCAAAGGGGACAGATCCCGCAAGGAGACCCTGGTGGAGTACGGCTTCCGACTCCCCTCGGCGCTCGACAACCGGCCGCTCAAGTTCGACGAGTTCGAGGCGCTGATGCCGCAGACGGTGTTTGTCTCGGCCACCCCCGGCCCCTACGAGCTGGAGAAGTCCGGCGGCGATGTGGTGCAGCAGGTGGTGCGCCCCACCGGCCTGCTGGACCCCGAGATCGAGGTGCGTCCGGTCACCACCCAGGTGGACGACCTGCTCTCCGAGATCCGCAAACGGGTGGCGGTGGAGGAGCGGGTGCTGGTCACCACCCTCACCAAGCGGATGGCGGAGGATCTGACCGAATACCTGGCGGATCACGAGGTGCGGGTGCGTTATCTGCACTCGGACATCGACACCGTCGAGCGGGTGGAGATCATTCGCGATCTGCGCCTCGGCAAGTTCGACGTGTTGGTGGGGATCAACCTGTTGCGGGAGGGGCTCGATATGCCGGAGGTCTCGCTGGTGGCGATCCTGGATGCGGATAAAGAGGGTTTCCTGCGCTCCACCCGCTCCCTCATCCAGACCATCGGCCGGGCGGCGCGCAACCTCAACGGCAAGGTCATTCTCTACGGGGATACCATCACCAACTCCATGCAGGTGGCGATCGAAGAGACCGAGCGGCGCCGCGCCCTGCAGCATGCCCACAACCAGGAACACGGCATCACCCCGACGGGGCTCAACAAGTCGGTGGGAGATGTGATGGACATGGGAGGCAGTCGCAGTGCGGGCAAGAGCGGGCGGGGCAGTCGCAAGGCCGCCGAGCCGCAAGGGGAGTACCATGCTCGTTCCGTCAGCGAGATCAGCAAGGAGATCAAGCGGATGGAAGAGCAGATGTTCCAGCATGCACGGGATCTGGAGTTCGAGCAGGCGGCAGCGCTGCGGGACCAGATCCAGCGGCTGCGCAACGAGTTGATCGAGAGTTGAGTGCCTTGCCGGGCGCCCGACGCTGGCTGATCTGGCGGCGTTTGCGCCGCCTCTATCGGGGTTTTCGTCACCCCGATACCCCCTGGTGGGCCAGGGGGCTGGTGATCCTGGTCCTGCTCTACGGCATCAGCCCGCTGGATCTCATCCCCGATGTGGTGCCATTTGTTGGCTGGCTCGACGATGCGACCCTGTTGCTGCTCTTGTTGTGGGGTTGGGAGTTATGCCTGCCCGGTGCTGTGAGGGCGGCGCTCGCCGAGCGGGAGTAGGCCGCCTGGGCCGTGCTCGGTGTATCGCCATCTATTTGATGAAAAGTGTCATGCCGGTTGTGTTTGGGCGTGATAAGAAAGAGCATGGTGGGGGAGATTGTGGCGTTCAATGCATTGGCGTAGACTCCACGCCGTTCACTTTATGGGTATGAGAAAATGGATCTGATCCTGTTTGCGATTGATTTTATCCTGCACGTCGACGTGCACTTGAAAGAGCTGTTTGAAAACTATGGGATCTGGGTTTACGCCATCCTGTTTCTGATCATCTTCTGCGAGACCGGACTGGTGGTGACCCCCTTCCTGCCGGGCGACTCCCTGTTGTTCGCCGCCGGTGCGCTCACCGTGGGCAGTGTGCTGGATGTGCATACTCTGGCCGCCGTGCTGATCATCGCCGCGGTACTCGGCAACGTGGTGAACTACACCATAGGTCACTTCTTCGGCGAGCAGCTGTTTCGCAATCCGGACTCCAAGATCTTTCGGCGGGATTATCTGGACAAGACCCATGCTTTCTACGCCAAGCATGGCGGCAAGACCATCATCATCACCCGCTTCCTGCCCATCGTGCGCACCTTCGCGCCCTTCGTGGCGGGCATGGGTGCCATGACCTACCCGCGCTTCCTGGCGTTCAATCTGGTGGGCGGTCTGTTGTGGGTCCTTTCATTCGTCTATGCGGGCCACTTCTTTGGCAATCTGCCGGTGGTGCGTCAGAACTTTACCCTGCTCATCTTCGGCATCATCGGCATTTCGCTGCTGCCCATGGTGATCGGCATGGTGAAGGCCAGAATGAACGCCAGCAAGGCGGCTTCCTGAGCACCCTGCGCCTGGCTGATGAAGCCGAATGATATAAAAAAGAAGGGAGCCACTGGCTCCCTTCTTTTTTGTACTGCTATCGGGCTTAGCTGCAGCAGCGACCCTTGACCAGATTGCCGATGGCCACCACAACGAACACCAGCAGGTAGGCGGCGAAGATGGCCACCAGCCACTGAGGCATGGAGAAGCTCAGGAACTGCCAGGTGACCTCGCTGCAATCGCCATCCGGGTAGAACATCCAGGGGATCCACTGATCCAGCGGCGCCCAGCTCGGGAAGTCGACAAAGCCTTCGCAGACGTTGAAGGGGGAGGGATTGACCTGATAATCCACATGCTTGAGCGCCAGTTTCAGGCCCCAGAAGGCACTGGATCCCCACAACAGCAGAGCGCTCCAGCGCACGTACCATTTCTGCGGCGCCACCATGCCGAGCAGCCCTGCGGTGAGGACTCCCAGCGTGGCGATCCGCTCATAGACGCACATGACGCAGGGATGCAGGCCCAGCACATGCTGGAAGAAGAGGGCGCTCAACTCGAGGAACAGGGCAGAGGCTGCAAGCAGACTCCAGGCCAGGCGATGGGCGGCAATACGGCGCAGAAACTCTATCATCTGGTTGATCTCACAGAAAAAACAGTGGCTGAATTAGAGCAGAGCAGGGGCCAAAAGGAAAGGGCCCGCATGGGCCCGCATGGGCCCGCATGGGCCCTTATGGCATCAATGCAGGGCGGGCAGCGCCGCCGGCGTGACATTGTCGAGCACCAGCCAGCCAGCCTGATAGAACCAGTCGGTGAGCGGCCCGAGCAGTATCTCCACCGAGAAGAAACCCACCAGTCCCAGCACCAGGGTATAGGGCAGTGCCATCCACACCATGCGCCCGTAGGAGAGGCGAAGCAGCGGTGCCAGCGCCGAGGTCAGCATGAACAGGAAGGCGGCCTGGCCGTTGGGAGTGGCCACCGACGGCAGGTTGGTCCCGGTGTTGATGGCCACGGCCAGCAGTTCGAACTGTTCGCGGCTGATGGCATTGTTGAGCAGCGCCGTCTTCACCTCGTTGATGTAGACGGTGCCGACGAAGACGTTGTCACTGACCATGGAGAGCAGGCCGTTGGCCAGATAGAAGAGCGCGAGCTGGGCGTCCGGCTCGGCGGCCAACACCCACTGGATCACCGGCTTGAACAGCTGCTGATCGATGATGACGGCGACCACGCTGAAGAAGACGGCCAGCAGGGCGGTAAAGGGCAGCGCCTCTTGGAATGCCTTGCCGAGGGAGTGCTCCTCGGTGATGCCGGTGAGCGAGGTGGCCAGCACGATGACCGACAGGCCGATGAGGCCCACCGCCGCCAGGTGCATGGCCAGCCCCAGGATCAGCCAGAGGGCGATCGCTGCTTGCACTATGAGCTTGGCCTTGTCCTGGGCGGTACGTCCGGCCTCTTCATAGCGGTTGTAATCCTCCATGATGCGGCGTACTGCGTCCGGCAGCTTGGCGCCGTAGCCGAACCAGCGGCACTTTTCGACCAGAACACAGGTGAGCAGGCCGCAGATGAACACCGGCACCGTGACCGGAGACATGCGAATGGCAAACTCGCCGAAGTTCCAGCCCGCCTGCTCGCCGATGATCAGGTTCTGTGGTTCTCCTACCAGGGTGCAGACACCGCCGAGGGCGGTACCGATGGCGGCATGCATCATCAGGCTGCGCAGGAAGGCGCGAAAGTCGTCCAGATGTTGGCGATTGAGTTCATTGACGGCGTCATCATCGGTGTGATCGTGCGGGTTGCCGAACTCCTTGCCGGAAGAGACCTTGTGATAGATGGCGTAGAAACCGGTGGCGACGCTGATCACCACGGCGATCACGGTGAGGGCGTCGAGGAAGGCTGACAGGAAGGCGGAGACTAGACAAAATGCCAATGAAAGCAGGGTCTTGGAGTGGATCCGGATCAGCAGCTTGGTAAACACATAGAGCAGCAGCTGCTTTATGAAATAGATGCCGGCCACCATGAAGACCAGCAGCAGCAGTACCTCGATATTGGCCACCAGCTCATGTTTTACCTGCTCGGCCGAGGTCATGCCGATCAGCACCGCCTCAATGGCCAGCAGACCGCCGGGTTGCAGCGGGTAGCACTTGAGCGCCATGGCCAGCGTGAAGATGAACTCGACGACCAGCAGCCAGCCGGCGATGAAGGGATCGAGGTAAAAGGCGATCGGGTTGATCAGCAGGAATAGAAGAATAGCGGCCTTGTACCACTGGGGCGCATTGCCCAGAAAGTTTCTGGCAAAGGCTTGCCCTAAGCTGATTGGCATAATAGTGGGTCTCTGTGTTGTGGTTGGTATCTGCGTCTATGCAGTCAAGACAGGCTCGACCAGAACATCCGGATGTTGTCCCTTATCAGATTGATTCCTCATGATTTTAATCAAAAAGAGCATTAACTATAAATAACATAGTCGGCCTTGCCCACGAGATTGGCCGTTTTATCGCCAATCGATGGGGTTGGCTGGCACCCATAGCAGGAATTAATACATATTTTTAACAAAATGCTCTGCTTATGTGAGCAGAGGACCGACCTTCTGCTTGCCAGCCCTCCCTGCTTTGCTATTATTCGTGAGCCTTTTTACGTACTACAACAGAGTCACTACATGGTCATAAAAGCGCAGAGCCCTGCAGGGTTTGCCGAGGAATATATCATCGAGTCCATCTGGAACAATCGCTTTCCTCCAGGATCCATCTTGCCGGCCGAGCGTGAGCTGTCCGAGCTGATTGGCGTGACTCGAACCACCTTGCGTGAAGTGCTGCAGCGTCTGGCCCGTGATGGCTGGCTCACCATTCAGCATGGCAAACCGACCAAGGTGAACAACTTCTGGGAAACCTCGGGCCTCAACATTCTGGAGACCCTGGCCAGGCTGGATCAGGACAAGGTGCCGGATCTGGTGGCTCAGCTGCTGTCGGCGCGCACCAACATCTGCACCATCTTCATTCGTGGCGCGATCCGCAACAATCCGGAGCAAGCCGCCGAGATCCTGCGCGGTGCCGACGCGGTAGAGAACTCCCCGGAAGCGTATGCCGAGTTTGATTATCGCCTGCACCATCAGCTCTCCTTTGCCTCCGGCAATCCGATTTATGCCCTGATCCTCAACGGTTTCAAGGGGCTGTACAGCCGGGTTGGTCGTTACTACTTCTCCGACAAGCAGGCCCGTGAAGCAGCCGATGCCTACTACAAGACCTTGCTGAACCTGGCCGAGACCAAGAATCACGAAGCCGTGTTCATGACGGTACGTCAGTACGGCATCGAGTCAGGCAAGTTGTGGACCCGTCTGCGTCAGGACATGCCGAGCAATCTGTGCGACAACTGATGGTATTCTGATGCAAGAAAAACGCGCCGAATGGCGCGTTTTTTTATGGTGGATGGCTGCTTGCTCAAGCCGGTTTTTTCTCCGGGCAACGCCCGATGATATCGGCAGGCAGTTCACCATTATCCTGTTCCAGCACCACATCGAATCCCCACAACTGGTGCAGATGCTTGAGCACCTCGTGACGGGAGTCCCCCAGCGGGATCCGGTTGTGCGGTACGTAGCGCAGCGTCAGCGAGCGATCTCCCTTCACCGCCACGTTGAATACCTGGATGTTGGGCTCCAGGTTGCTCAGGTTGTATTGGGCCGACAAGGTATTGCGCACCTGGCGGTAACCCTCGTCATTGTGGATGGCGGAGACCTTGAGATAGTTCTTCAGATCGTCGTCATCAATGGCGAACAGCTTCATGTCGCGCATCACCTTGGGGCTGAGGAACTGGCTGATGAAGCTCTCATCCTTGAAGTTCTGCATGGCGAAATGCAGGGTATCGACCCAGTTGCTGCCGGCGTAATCGGGGAACCAGTATCTGTCCTCCTCGGTCGGGTTCTCGCAGATGCGGCGCAGGTCGGTAAACATGGCAAAGCCGAGGGCGTAGGGGTTGATCCCCGAGTAGTAGCGGCTGTTGTAGGGGGGCTGGTAGACCACGTTGGTGTGGCTGTGCAGCACCTCAATCATGAAGCGATCGCTGATCTTTCCCTCGTCATACAGGTGGTTGAGGATGGTGTAGTGCCAGAAGGTGGCCCACCCTTCGTTCATCACCTGAGTCTGCTTTTGCGGATAGAAGTACTGGCTGATCTTGCGCACAATGCGCACTATCTCGCGCTGCCAGGGTTCCAGCAGAGGGGCATTCTTCTCGATGAAGTAGAGAATGTTCTCCTGTGGTTCAGCCGGGTAGCGTCTGTCCTCCACCCCGGAGGCTTTGTGCTGCTTGGGCAGGGTTCGCCACAGCTCGTTGACCTGGGTCTGCAGATAGTCTTCCCGTGCCTTCTGGCGCCGCTTCTCTTCGGCCAGCGAGATCTTCTGGGGCCGCTTGTAGCGATCCACCCCGAAGTTCATCAAGGCATGGCAGGAGTCGAGCAGCTTTTCCACCGCATCGATGCCGTGTTTCTCTTCACATTCGGTGATGTAGTTCTTGGCGAACAGCAGATAGTCGATGATGGAGGAGGCATCGGTCCAGGTCTTGAACAGGTAGTTGTTCTTGAAGAAGGAGTTGTGGCCGTAGCAGGCGTGGGCCATCACCAGTGCCTGCATCGGCATGGTGTTCTCCTCCATTAGATAGGCGATGCAGGGATCCGAGTTGATGACGATCTCGTAGGCCAGCCCCATCTGGCCACGTTTGTAGTTTCGCTCGGTGTGAATGAAGCGCTTGCCGAATGACCAGTGCTGATAACCGATGGGCATGCCGACACTGGAGTAGGCATCCATCATCTGCTCTGCCGTGATCACCTCGATCTGGTTGGGGTAGGTATCCAGTCGATAGAACTTGGCGACCCGGGCTATCTCCTGATGGTAAATGTCCAGCAGGTCGAAGTTCCAGTCCGGGCCATCGTCCAGCGGTGCGACTTTTCTTGCGGTTTCTACCATATGACCTCCCTCACGCCGCTTGCTTCTTGAACAGCTCCCGGAATACCGGATAGATATCCTCTACCTTGCGAATGTGTTCCATCGCGAAGTGGGGGAACTCGCTGGCGACCGATTCATATTCGTGCCACAACGTCTGGTGGGCACGGGTGGTGATCTCGATATAGGAGTAGTACCGCACTCGCGGCATGATGTCCCGCGCCAGGATTTCCCGGCACTGTGGCGAGTCGTCGGCCCAGTTATCGCCATCCGAGGCTTGCGCCGCATAGATGTTCCACTGGTGGGCAGGATAACGCTCGTTGATGATGTCGTTCATCATCTTGAGGGCGCTGGAGACGATGGTGCCGCCGGTTTCCTGGGAGTAGAAGAACTCATGCTCGTCCACCTCCTTGGCCTGGGTATGGTGGCGGATATAGACCACTTCGACGTTTTTGTAGGTCCGGCTAAGGAATAGATAGAGCAGGATGTAGAAGCGCTTGGCCATCTCCTTGGTGGCCTGATCCATGGAACCCGACACGTCCATCAGGCAGAACATCACCGCCTGGCTGGAGGGGACGGGCCGCTTGACGAAGTTGTTGAATTTGAGATCGAAGGTGTCGATAAACGGCACCGCGTCGATCCGTCTTTTCAGCTCCCTGATCTCCTTCTCGAGCTGGGCTATTTCGGCAAAATGTTCGTTGGGATCTGCCGCCAGCAGGGCCAGCCTATCTTCCAGCTCATGCAGCTGGCGTTTCTTGCCGGCCTGCAGCGCCATCCGACGGGCCAGCGAATTTTGCAGTGAACGCACCACGTTGATGTTGGCGGGCACCCCGTTGGAGGTGTAGCCCGCCCGGTAGGTTTTGACTTCCATCAGCTGGTTGAGCTGGGTCTTCTGCAGCCGCGGCAGCTCAAGATCTTCAAACAGCAGATCGAGGTACTCATCCTTGGAGATCTGGAAAACGAAGTCATCCGCCCCTTCTCCCTGGTTGGAAGCCTGCCCTTCGCCAGAGCCTTGACCGCCACCTCCTCCCTTGGGGCGGTCAATCTTGTCGCCGGAGACGAACTGGTCATTGCCGGGATGCACCATCTCCCGTTTGCCGCCTTGCCCCTGATGGAAATGGGGCTCGCCGATATCCTTGGTCGGGATGCTGATGCTCTCGCCTGTGTCTACGTCCTGGATGCTGCGCTTGGAGACAGCATCAGAGACCGCTTGTTTGATCTGCTTCTTGTAGCGGCGGATGAAGCGCTGCCGATTGACAGCGCTTTTGTTTTTGCCGTTGAGCCTGCGGTCGATAAAATGCGCCATAACTCCCCCTTGAACAGTCAGGGTCAGGATGACTTGCGTACCCTGAGATACCATTCGGAGAGCAGTCGCACCTGTTTGCGGGTGTAGCCTTTCTCCATCATCCGTTCGACAAAGTTATCGTGCTTCTTCTGCTCCTCGGCTGAGGTTTTGCTGTTGAAGGAGATAACTGGCAGCAGCTCTTCCGTGTTGGAGAACATCTTCTTCTCGATCACGGTGCGCAGCTTCTCGTAACTGGTCCAGTTGGGGTTACGGCCTGCATTGTTGGCCCGGGCACGCAGCACGAAGTTGACGATTTCGTTGCGGAAATCTTTCGGGTTGCTGATCCCGGCGGGTTTCTCAATCTTCTCCAGCTCGCTGTTGAGCGACGCGCGGTCAAATAGCTGGCCGGTCTCGGGGTCACGGTACTCCTGATCCTGGATCCAGAAATCAGCGTAGGTGACGTAGCGGTCGAAGATGTTCTGACCGTACTCGGAGTAGGACTCAAGGTAGGCGGTCTGGATCTCTTTGCCGATGAACTCCACATAGCGCGGGGTCAGATAGCCCTTGATGAACTCGAGGTAGCGATCATGCAGCTCTTGCGGGAACTGCTCGCGCTCGATCTGCTGCTCCAGCACATAGAAGAGGTGCACCGGGTTGGCTGCCACTTCCGCGTGATCGAAGTTGAACACCCGGGAGAGGATCTTGAACGCGAAGCGGGTCGACAGGCCATTCATCCCTTCATCCACGCCGGCGTAGTCGCGATACTCCTGATAGCTCTTCGCCTTGGGATCCGTGTCTTTGAGGCTTTCACCATCATAGACCCGCATCTTGGAGTAGAGGCTCGAGTTTTCCGGCTCCTTGAGGCGCGACAGCACGGAGAACTGGCCCAGCAGTTCAAGGGTGCCCGGGGCGCACTTGGCATCGGTCAGCTCGCTGTTGACCAGCAGCTTCTCGTAGATCTTCACCTCTTCCGACACGCGCAGGCAGTAAGGCACCTTGACGATGTAGACCCGGTCGAGGAAAGCCTCGTTGTTCTTGTTGTTGCGGAACTGCTGCCACTCGGATTCGTTGGAGTGGGCCAGCAGGATGCCGTCAAAGGGCAGGGCGGAGAGCCCCTCGGTCCCGTTGTAGTTACCCTCCTGGGTGGCGGTCAGCAGCGGGTGCAGCACCTTGATGGGCGCTTTGAACATTTCGACAAACTCCATGATCCCCTGGTTCGCCTTGCACAGCGCGCCCGAGTAGGAGTAAGCGTCGGCATCATCCTGGGCAAAGTGCTCCAGCATGCGGATATCCACCTTGCCGACCAGCGAGGATATGTCCTGGTTGTTGTCATCGCCCGGTTCGGTCTTGGCGATGGCGATCTGGTCGAGGATGGAGGGATTGACCTTCTCCACCTTGAACTTGGTGATGTCGCCACCAAACTCGTGCAGTCGTTTGGCGACCCAGGGGGACATGATGGGGCGCAGATAACGGCGCGGAATGCCGTACTCCTTCTCCAGAATCTCACCATCTTCTTCGATGTCAAAGAGGCAGAAGGGGTGGTCGTTGACCGGTGAGCCCTTGATGCGATAGACAGGCACCTTTTGCATCAGGGATTTGAGTTTCTCTGCCAGCGAGGATTTACCACCGCCAACCGGCCCCAGCAGATAGAGGATCTGCTTCTTCTCTTCCAGGCCCTGAGCCGAGTGCTTGAGATAGGAGACAATCTGTTCGATGGCCTCTTCCATGCCGTAGAAATCTTTGAAGGCGGGATAGCGTGCCACGACGCGGTTGGAGAAAAGGCGACTGAGTCTGGGGTTGACCGAGGTGTCGATCATTTCCGGTTCGCCGATGGCGACCAGCAAACGCTCGGCGGCGGAGGCGTAGCAGGATTTGTCCTGCTTACACATATCCAGAAATTCCTGGATGGTGTATTCCTCTTCCCTGGCTTTCTCATATCGCTGTTGATAATGCTCGAAGATGCCCATAACTTTGCCCTCGTTATAGTCGCTTACCCTGAAAAGAGTGGATCACTACTTTTGTTCTGTTTACCTCATTAAGCCTAGTCAACAGCCCCCAGTAATCCATCACCAACTATTGGTTTAAATTTGCAAGGGTACTTCCCGACCCAATGCGGGAAGGCGCAATCAGTGACACACCTATGTTACTGACTGTTAAATTATTTTTGCCACGATAGTGAGGTAAATGTCAAAGACATAAAAAATAAATGTTTGTCGGAAAATGGAAATGACATCGCGTTTATTTGGGAGACTGGCTGCAGCACAGACGGGGCAAGGGGCAGGGCGTAGACGAGATGAACTGGCATTACGTTTACGTGAGCGGAAAGTGTTTTGTTTGGTGTTTTAGCTCTAATTTTTACATTGACGCTACATTGCGACTGCTCTAGATTGGCCCTGTGTCAGGCAGTCAGCGCTTTAGCAAGAGAGTGGCTGGTTGCTGATACAAAGCTCTGTTTAAGCACGTTTCCGTTGGCTTGACCCTCGCAGATGCGAGGGTCTTATTTTTTTGGGGTCTACCCGATGTTTAAGTCGTTTATCACCTGTTGGTGAGCGGCATAAATGTTGGATACAGCCGCCAGCACATCGGCAAAGGGGTGGGACGCCAGCTGGCCGAATCCAGCCAGGCTTCTGGCCTTGAGTCGGGTGGTGAGCGGGGTGGTGATGCCGCACAGGAAACGCGTCAGGATGCGGGGATCCCGACTGTGACACAGGACTACCAGCGGATCGCACCAGGCTCTGAGCCCCTGTTCATTGGGGAGTGTCCGGCTGGGTAAGGAGGGAAGCTGCGCCACCTCTCCCCGACAGACCGAGCAGTGCCCGCAATGGGTGGGTGCGGCCTGATCGGCAAAGTAGCGGGCCAGCTCCTGGCTCAGGCAACTGCTGGAGGTAAAGAAACCCAGCAATGCCTGCAGACGCGCCAGCTCGCTTTGTTCTTTCTTTTCAAACAGTCCGTGCAGCTGATCGGCCAGCGTTGCTATGTCCAGATCTTGTTGCAGCACCCGATAAACCTCGGTCATCTGCTTGCTCTCCAGCTCGATCCAGCCTTGCTGCTGCAGGTAATCCAGCGCGGCAGCGGCCCGCGACCGCTCCCCCTGATAACCCTGCCAGAGCGCCTCGAAGTCCATGGTGCACCAGCTGCGCGCCTGCGGGGCACTGGCGAACACTTGCTCCAGAAACTGGCGTCGCGCTGGATTGAAACGGGCCAGTATGTCGGCCTTGTCCAGCACGAACTTGAAGCGATACTCGGCAAAATAGCTGTAGGCCGGCGCTATGATGCCCGCCATCTCCAGGTAGACCAGCAGGGTCTTGAGCGGCAGTTGGCGGATATTGGTGTCGTTGGAGAGGCGCAGCAAGCCAAATTCCCACTCGCTGCCGCTTTGCTGCAGGATCTCGAGCAAGGTGACGATGGCTGCTCTGTCCGGGGTGTCGCCATAGACGAAGTTTTCCAGCACCGGCAACTGGCTGCGATTGGCCAGTACCATGCAGCGGGAAGGCAGACCATCCCGGCCGGCGCGGCCTATCTCCTGACTGTAGTTTTCGATGGATTTGGGCAGATCGTAATGGATCACCCGGCGAATATCGGCCTTGTCGATCCCCATGCCGAAGGCGATGGTCGCCACGATGCAGTCCAGCTTGCCGGCCATGAAGTCTTGCTGGATCTGGCTGCGCAGGGTGGCATCGAGCCCTGCGTGATAGGCGCGCGCTCTGATCCCGGCTTGTTGCAAGCGGGCGGCGCACTGCTCTGCGGTGTGTTGCAGGGTGACATAGATGATGGTCGGTGCGGCGGGGTCACGAGCCAGCTCGGCATGCAGCCAGCTATCGCGAGCCTCGTCAGGCAGCGGTACCACGGCCAAGTCCAGGTTGGCGCGATAAAAGCCGGTGACGATGAGCCCCTCATCCTCGATCTCGAATTTGGCCTGCATGTCGGCCATGACCGCCGGGGTGGCGGTGGCCGTCAACAGCAACACCTGCGGGATCTGCAATTCACGGCGGTAATCCGGCAGCTTGAGGTAGTCGGGGCGAAAGTTGTGGCCCCACTCCGAAATGCAGTGGGCCTCGTCCACCACCAGCATCGACAGCGGCACCTGCTGGATGAAACGGCGAAAGCGTTCGTTTTTGAGCCGCTCCACCGAGATCATCAGGATCTTGAGCTGGTCATCGCTGGCCTGCTGCATCACCCGGCGGCTCTCTTCCGGTGTCAGGCTCGAGTCGAGGGTGGCGGCGGCGATCCCTTTGCTGCGAAGGAAGGCGAGCTGATCGTGCATCAGCGCGATCAGCGGCGAGATCACCAGGGTCAGATGGGGCAGGGCAAGCGCCGGCAACTGATAACAGAGGGACTTGCCGGAGCCGGTGGGGAAGATGGCGGCGGCACTCTGGCCGGCCAGTAATCGGCTGATCACCGCCTCCTGTCCCGGTCTTAACCGATCGAAGCCGAAGTGACGGGTCAACAGGGATGAGATCATGGCAGGGCTCCAGCGCAAAAACCGTCATGATACCACCGCCGTGGAGTGTCTGGATGGCCAAGCGAGGGAAAACGGCATCCATTTGAATGCTGTTGATATTGTGTTATCGCATTGTTGTGGTTTTTTTGTGAGGTAAACCGGATATTTTTCAGTGATTATATGGAAAAAAGCGGTTGCAGATGGGATATTCCTTGTCCGCAACCCCGTGTGTTACCGGACAGGCTCAACAGAAGGCTTGCCGGGGCAGATGACGCCAGCCGTGACATGGGTGTCGCCTGGCGTAGCGGTTGCCAACAGGACTAATGATTCACGCACTTCGGTGCTCAGGGACTATTTGATGACACAACAACACCCCCTCGTAAGACTGGTCAACAGTACCAGCCTGGTTAGCCAGATCCTGGTCGGTCTGGTCTTCGGTATCCTCCTTGCCATGTTCATGCCGGAATGGGCCAAAACGGCGGGTCTGCTCGGCAGCCTGTTCGTTGGCGCCCTGAAGGCGGTCGCCCCGCTGCTGGTCTTTGTACTGGTCATGGCGGCGATCATCGGCCACAAGCAGGGCCAGAAGACCAACATGAAACCGATCCTGCTGCTCTATCTGCTGGGTACCTTCCTGGCTGCTGCGGTCGCCGTCGTGGCCAGCTTCCTGTTCCCCTCCAACCTGCATCTGGTGGCCAACAGTGCCGAGATCACCCCGCCGGGCGGCATCACCGAGGTACTGCAGACCCTGCTGTTCAACGTGGTGACCAACCCGGTCAAGGCGCTGCTGGATGCCAACTACATCGGCATTCTGGCCTGGGCCATCGGCCTTGGCATCGCCATGCGCCACGCCAGCGAGGGGACCAAGGCGGTGATCACCGACCTGTCCCACGGCGTCTCCACCATCGTGAAAGCGGTGATCCGCTGCGCGCCGCTCGGCATTCTGGGTCTGGTTGCCTCCACCCTGGCGGAAACCGGTTTTGACGCCCTGTTCGGCTATGCCCAGCTGCTGGTGGTGCTGATCGGCTGCATGCTGTTCATCGCCTTCGTGGTCAACCCGCTGATCGTGTTCTGGAAGATCAAGCGCAACCCCTATCCGCTGGTGCTGACCTGCCTCAAAGAGAGTGGGGTGACCGCCTTCTTTACCCGCAGCTCCGCCGCCAACATCCCGGTCAACATGGCGCTGGCCGAGAAGCTGCGCCTGCCGGAAGACACCTATGCGGTCTCCATCCCGCTGGGTGCCACCATCAACATGGCCGGTGCCGCCATCACCATTACCGTGCTCACCATGGCGGCGGTACACACCCTGGGGATGGAAGTGGATCTGGCGACCGCCATTCTGCTCTCCGTGGTTGCCACCATCAGCGCCTGCGGCGCGTCCGGCGTGGCTGGCGGCTCCCTGCTGCTGATCCCGCTGGCGTGCAGCCTGTTTGGCATCAGCAACGACATCGCCATGCAGGTGGTCGCCGTGGGCTTCATCATCGGGGTACTGCAGGATTCTGCAGAGACTGCCCTGAACAGCTCCACCGACGTGCTGTTCACCGCTGCGGCCTGCATGGCCGAAGATGAAACCCTGCTGGATGCTTCGCCGGTGCCCAACAGCGAAGCCTGATAGTACCGCCTTCACCGCACTGAAAACGCCCTCATTCGAGGGCGTTTTTTATTGTCTGGCGGCTGGTCCGGCCCGCATCTACAGGGGCTGAGGGGAGCAGGCTGAAGTGGATACCGCAGGCACATCAAGAGCCCGGAGGAACGCCTTGCCAGGCAGGCTGCGTGACACCGGCTTGATAAGGCTGCATGGGCTATGGGCCAGCCATTGTCGGTTGCCGTTTGAGGGGGATGACGAGAGAAAAGGGGGGAATCGTCGGGAGGGGGAGCAGGGCCGGTGTTTTGCGAGTGGCGCGTCGGCCAACATGCCTGTGCATGCTCGCCTGCTGGAGAGCCATCATCCGCTGCTGTTGGCATCATAAAAAATGCCAGCCGGTTACCCGGCTGGCATGTTTACTGGCATGGCCGAGTGTCAGCCGAGCAGTTGGTAGAGGATGGCGGAGATGGCCGTCATCCCCATCACAGCCACGAAGCCGTTGCTGATATGGCCCTGATACTTCGCCATGGCCGGCACGCGCTTGATGGCGTACATCGGCATGATGAACAGGATGGTGGCGATGATGGGGCCACCCATCGACTCGATCATGCCGAGGATGGAGGGGTTGATCACCGCAGTACCCCACAGGGTCAGGATGAAGAAGGCGATGATGAACATCTCGACCTTCTTGTGGTTCGGCTCCTTGCCGGACTTGCGCAGGTTCTGGACGATCATCCCCTTCAGGCCTTCACGGGCACCCAGGTAGTGGCCGAAGAAGGAGGAGACGATGGCCACGAATGCCACCAGCGGGCCGAAGTAGGAGATGATGGGGCTCGCGTGCTGGTTGGCCAGGTAGGAGAGCACGGCGATGTTCTGGGACTTGGCTTCTGCCAGCTGTGCCGGGGTCAGGCTCATCACGCAGGAGAAGACGAAGAACATCACGAAGCCGAGCAGGATGGTGGCGGTGCGCTTGAGAATGGCGTCAGACTTCTCGACCGCGTGCTCGCCGTGATCGCGGCGCTGGGCCAGCGAGAAGCTGGAGATGGCCGGGCTGTGGTTGAAGGAGAACACCAGCACTGGAATGGTCAGCCACAGGGTGATGGCAAAGTCCTTGCCGGACGGCATCTGGGAGAGGGCCGCGCCGGTCCAGTCCGGGATCAGGTAGAAGGAGATCCCCACCAGGATGGCGATGAGCGGGTAGACCAGAAACTCGGTCACCTTCAGCATCAGTTTTTCACCGGCCAGCATCACCGACATCATGCCCATGATCAGCACGATGGAGAGGATCCAGCGCGGGGGCGCCGTCATCTGCAACTGGTTGACCATGAAGCTCTCAACCGTGTTGGTGATGCCCACCCCGTAGATCAGCACGATGGGGTAGATGGCGAAGAAGTAGAGCAGGGTGATCAATTTGCCGGCACCCACGCCGAAGTGCTCTTCCACCACTTCCGTGATGTCGGCATCGGGTCTGCTGGAGGAGAGTACGAAGCGGGCGAGGCCGCGGTGTGCCAGGTAGGTCATGGGGCCGACCAGCAGCGCCATCACCACCAGTGGCCAGAAGCCACCCATGCCGGCGTTGATGGGCAAAAACAGAATGCCGGCACCAACGGCGGTGCCGAACAGGCTGATCACCCAGCTGGTGTCTTGCTTGGTCCAACCACGCGATTGGATAGAGCGGGTTCCTTGCTCCTGTGAGGTCGCAACGTCCTGTGCGCCGGTGACAGTATTAGACATGTGTCTCACCCCGAATTGTGGTTTTTATTGAATCGGCGCAAGGATACGGTTTTTTTAATCAAAAATGTTGATCAAATTCACCTTTATGGGGCTCAAACCCGCATTCTTTTGTGGAAATGTGATCGAAAGAAGAATTAATCAATTATTTTTTATAAAAACCTACGTTAGTTTAATGTTAATGCGCGAATGTTGCACAATATTTTGTAGGCAAAATGTTATATGGCAAGTTGCCGAGATAGTTGGCGGATCATGCTGGCGGTGGCACCCCAGATGAAGTGGTGCTGCCAAGGGATCCAGTAGATGGTGTGCAGGTGATCGGCTCTGGGAATGGTGAGCGCGATGTGGTGGCGTGGATCCAGCAGGTGGTTGAGCGGCACCTCAAAAGCCTGGTCGACCTCGTCCCGGCTCAGGGTGAGCTGATAGTCGGCCGTGACCAGCCCCAGCACCGGCAGCACGTCGTATTGGGAGACGGTGTTGAGGGGCGTGAGGGTGCCCAGCACCTCTATCTGGGCAGGGACTATGCCGAGCTCTTCCTGGGTTTCCCGCAGCGCCGTGTGGATCAAGTCCCGGTCGTCCGGATCCTGCCTGCCGCCGGGGAAGCTTATCTGCCCTGCGTGGTGGCGCAGGTGCGGGCTGCGCCGGGTCAGCAGCAGTTGCAGGCCATCGGCCCGCTCGACCAGCGGCAGCAGCACGGCGGCGGGCTTGAGCCCGGCCACCGTCAACCGGTGGGCGGGGGCAGGGCGTTGTAATAAAAAGCGGGTCAGCAGTTCGGCACGTTCCATCTCGATTCTTCTTCGCTCCAGTTGCTGTGATCCATTTTGTCAGGTTTTCAACGCAGTGTGTCCAGCAGCGGCAGAATGCGGGCCACCTTGTCATAGGTTTCCTGATATTCGTCGTCCACGTCGGAGTCGGCAATGACGCCGCCACCGGCCCAGCAGTGGAGTTGGCCCTGTGCGGCGATCAGGGTGCGGATGCAGATGCTGGTATCCATCCGGCCATGCTGGCTCAGATAGCCGATGCTGCCGCAGTAGGCGTTGCGCCGCTGGGGCTCCAGCTCTTCGATGATCTCCATGGCCCGGATCTTGGGGGCACCGGTGATGGAGCCGCCGGGGAAACAGGCGCGCAGCAGGTCCACCGCCTGCCACTGCGCATCCAGCTCGCCGTGGATGGTGGAGACCAGGTGATGCACCGCCGGAAAGGACTCTACCGCAAACAGACTGGGTGCGCTGACCGAGCCGGGCCGACTCACCCGGCCGATGTCGTTGCGCAGCAGATCCACGATCATCAGATTTTCCGATCTGTCTTTGTCGGCGCTAGCGAGCTCCAGGGCACTGGCCTGATCCAGCGCTGGGTCGGCCAGTCGCGGACGGGTGCCCTTGATGGGCTTGGTCTCGATATGGCGCTGGTCGAGCAACAGGAAACGCTCGGGGGAGAGGCTCAATATGGCGCCCTGCGGCAAGCGCAGGAAGGCCGAGAAGGGGGCGCGGTTGGCTTGTGACAGCGCCTGATAGGCCTGCCACTCGTCGCCCCGATAGGGCGCGCTGAAGCGCTGGGTCAGGTTGATCTGATAGCAGTCCCCGGCGGCCAGATAGGCCTGGACCTTGGCAAACTTGTCACCGTATTGCGCGCGGCTCATGTTGCTCTGCCATTTTCCCTGCAAGGCAAAGGGCTCAGTGGCGGTTGCCTGCTGCGCCTCAAGCCATTGCAGGCGGCGGGCAAGGCCGGCCTCATCGCCCCAGTGCACCAGCTGCCACTGGCCCGTTGCCACGTCCCGCAGCAGGGCCCAGTCATAGATGCCGACTGCCATGTCCGGGATGGTCACGTCACGGGCGGCCAGGCTCGGCAGACGCTCGAAACGGCGGCCCAGATCATAGCCAAACAGGCCGAGAGCACCGCCGATGAAGGGCAGGGGGGTCGCTTGACTGATGACCTCTCCCAGCAGGGCGTGTTGGCGTTGGGCCAGCAGCATCAACGGATCATCTTCACGGGATTCGTGTTGATCTCCCTGCGCGATGCGGGTCAGCGCTCCCTCGGTCTGCAAAGTGGCCAGCGGATCGGCGGTGATGATGTCAAAGCGGTTGTCTGCTCCCAGCGGGCCGGCGGATTCCAGCAACATGGCCCAGGGCAGATGATGAAGGCGTGCGAACAGGGCATGGAGCGCCGTCTGGTGATCAAAATGGTGGATATGCAGCGTTGGTTTCATTTTTTGTTACACAGGCAACAGTTTACAGCCTGCTCCCTAGCCGGTACGGGGGTGGCAAGCGTATCATAGCCGCCGGAGTTTTTAGAAAAAACACGCCGTTGTCTTATCGGGCCGACAGGCAAGCCGCCTGGCACCACCCCACCGAAGCACGGCTCATATGGAAGCCCTTGCTCTGCATCGAGCCGGAGACAAGGACCAGTGAGGATGATATGAGCATCATTAAAAAACAGGATTTTATCGATTCCATCGCCGACGCCCTGCAGTACATCTCCTACTACCACCCCCTCGATTTCGTGCAGGCCGCCAAGGCTGCCTATGACCGCGAGATCAACCCGGCCGCCAAGGATGCCCTGGCCCAGATCCTGATCAACTCCCGCATGTCTGCCGAAGGGCATCGCCCCTTGTGTCAGGATACCGGCATCGTCACCTGCTTCGTCAAGATCGGCATGCAGGTGCAATGGGACAGCGACATGACGGTGCAGGAGATGGTGGACGAGGGCACCCGCCGTGCCTACACCAATCCGGACAACCCGCTGCGCGCCTCCGTACTGGCCGACCCCGCTGGCAGTCGCAAGAACACCAAGGACAATGCCCCGGCCGTGGTGCACATCGACATGATCCCGGGTGACAAGGTGGAAGTGAGCATCGCGGCCAAGGGCGGCGGCTCCGAGAACAAGTCCAAGATGGTGATGCTCAACCCCTCCGACGACGTGGTGGAGTGGGTGCTCAAAACTGTGCCGACCATGGGCGCCGGCTGGTGTCCACCGGGCATGCTGGGGATCGGCATCGGTGGTACCGCCGAGAAGGCGGCTGTACTGGCCAAAGAGGCCTTGATGGAGCATATCGACATCCAGGAGCTGATCGCCCGTGGTCCGGAGACCACCGAAGAGAAGCTGCGGGTCGAGCTCTACGACAAGGTCAACAAGCTGGGGATCGGTGCCCAGGGCCTCGGCGGTCTCACTACCGTGCTGGATGTGAAGGTGAAATCTGCGCCGACCCACGCGGCCTCCAAGCCGGTGGTGATGATCCCCAACTGCGCGGCGACCCGTCACGTGCACTTCGAACTGGATGGCTCCGGCCCGGCCGAGCTGACCCCGCCGAAGCTGGAAGATTGGCCGGAGATCACCCGCTCGGCTGGCGGCAACGTGCGCCGTGTCAATGTCGACGGCATCACCAAGGCAGAGCTTGCCAGCTGGAAGAGCGGGGATACTGTGCTGCTCTCCGGCAAGATCCTGACCGGTCGCGATGCCGCTCACAAACGCATTGCCGACATGCTGAAAAAAGGCGAGGGGCTGCCGGAAGGGGTCGATTTCACCAACCGCTTCATCTATTACGTCGGCCCGGTCGATGCCGTGCGTGACGAGGTGGTCGGCCCGGCCGGCCCGACTACCTCCACCCGGATGGACAAGTTCACCGACATGATGCTGGGAGAAACCGGCCTTATCGGCATGATCGGCAAATCTGAGCGAGGCCCCAAGACGGTCGAGAGCATCAAGCAGCACCAGGCTGTCTATCTGATGGCCGTCGGCGGTGCCGCCTATCTGGTGGCCAAGGCTATCAAGAAGGCGCGGGTAGTGGCCTTTGCCGACCTGGGTATGGAAGCCATCTATGAGTTCGAGGTGGAAGACATGCCGGTGACCGTGGCGGTCGACTCTCAGGGCAACAATATCCATGAGACAGGCCCGGCTTACTGGTCTGCCAAGATTGCCGAGCTCGACGGCAAACTGGCGTGAGCGAAAGCTGTTTGATGGCTGTTCACTCACGGTTTGGAGGCTTGTCTCGAGGCTCAGCGTGAAGGGACGTGGCGTGTGACAGCCATGGATATCACCGTCATACAGCTACCGTCATAACAGACAGAACGAAGGCGACCCCAGGGTCGCCTTCTCTTTTGGCCTGCGTGCAGTCGACTGAGTCATACCAACTGTCAACAGTGCTCACTGTGAGGTGCTCTACGCCTTGCTTGCAATGCCGGCTTCCACTTCCGTCTGTCGGCAGGCACTTGCCGCTGTTGTCTGATGGCTGCATGGCTCTTGTCACTCAGTGATTGCTGGACTGTTCAGCGCTCAACGAAAAGCCCGTTCAACTCATCAACCAATCCTGCAAGGTATCTCCTCGCACTCTTGGTACTTGTCAGTGGTTGAGATAGACATCCTGCCCGCCATAGACCAGTGAGCCACTGTGGACGGGAGAGGATGCGGCCGGCTCGAAGAAACGGGTCAGAACCCCGCAGCGTTGTCCCAACTTGCTCAACTTGGCGCGGTCCAGCATGACCTGCTCTGGCAGCCAGGTCAGCACAGCGGCGCAGCGGCCGTTGCCCAGACTCTGTTCCAGCGTACGCTGCCAGTTTTTGATCTTGGGGCTGTGCACCACCAACACCCTAGCGGGATTGATCCCCTGTGCCTGCAGCTGCTTGGCTACTGGCAGGCCGGGTGGCGCAATCAACAGGATCCAGCCGGTATCGCCATGGCTCAATCTCACCAGCTCATCAAGCAGCGGGGCTTCATGGGCAATCGTTGCGCTATAACGCTCATCATCCATGTTGCCTTGATGCCGGGTGGGCCAGGGATTGCTCATACCGGCTGAGGTGGTGATCGGGTACTGACTCATGGGCTGGCTCATATGTTTGTCCTGTATGAATAACCATGCTGTATGCGCATACAGTAGTTGCTGTTGGTGCCAGTGACAAGCCATTTGTGCTCTAAAATGTGATCTAATTGGCAGTGATTGAATCTATATTATTGATTGTAAAGGTTATTTATTTGATGTTGGCGGTGGGTGTTTTTTAGCCTATGGACAAAGCAGGAGGGGACGCCCATGGTTATACAGTATGTCTTGCACAGAGGAGAGATGAGATGGACGTCAGCACCTTGCAACGACTGGATGCCAATATCCTGCTCGGGATCATCAATGAGAAGCTGCGGCTGGAGTGTGACGGGCTGGAAGAGTTGTTGGCCTACTACGACATGACGGAAGATCAGCTGGCTACCCGCTTATTGCAGATAGGCTATCACTATGACCCCATGAGCAACCAGTTCAAAGCCCATGGTTGACCCGCAGAAATCAACCGCACAGCCTCGGCCTTTGCTTTTCATGAACAGCGCACATTGAAATCGTTTTCAATGTGCGCTGAATTTTCAGTTATTTTCAAGGATTTTCAGCACTTGGCAATCATTGAAAACCTATTCACGTATTTATATTTTTATGCTGAGATTAACTGTATGATTTTTAATGAAATTAAAGATTCATAATGGCAGGTTTCAGGAAAGGGTTTTCAAGCTTGAACTGTCATTTTTATGCGTTAAAGTGTGACTTGCGTTAACTTTTAAACCAGCGGCTTTAGCTAGTATGCCCACGCCGGAACATATTCTGAGATAACAACAGCGCCGGTCCCTGATGGGATAACAATTTATTATTCTGTAACGAAGGAAATGGTTTATGGCTACCAAGAAGAAGACAGACCAGGATCTCCAACTGGATAAAGATCAGCTCAAGGCGAGTATCGTGCGTCACCTGCGTTCTACCTTGGGTACAAGCGAACAGAAAGCCTCGCCAGAAGCGTGGTGGAAAGCGACCGCAGCCGCCGTCAACGAACAGGTGTACGAGCGCCTGACCCGCACTCAGCAGACTCACTTCAAGAAAGATACTCGTGCGATTCACTATCTCTCTGCTGAATTCCTGATGGGGCGTCTGACCTCCAACAACCTGCACAACCTCTCCCTGTATAAAATTTGCGAAGAGGCGCTGGGTGAACTCGGTCTGGAACTGACCGATCTGTGTGAACAAGAGCCCGACATGGCGCTCGGCAATGGCGGTCTGGGCCGTCTGGCTGCCTGCTTCATCGATTCCCTGGCGACCCTGAACTACCCGGCGGTCGGCTATGGTATCCACTACGAGCACGGCCTGTTCCGTCAGGAAATTCAGGATGGTCGCCAGATTGAGCGCCCCGACTCCTGGCGTGAATATGGCAACCCCTGGGAGATCTGCCGCCCGGAATCCGTGCAGGAGATCCCGCTCTATGGCTATGTTGAGACCGTGTTTGGCGACAACGGTGGCCTCAAGAAGGTGTGGCACGCTGGCCGCAAGATCAAAGGGGTGCCTTGGGATATCCCGGTGGTCGGTTTTGGCGGTCATACCGTCAACATCCTGCGCCTGTGGGAATCCCGCGCCTCCGAGTTCTTTGACTGGGACGTGTTCAACGCCGGTGGCTATATCGATTCCCAGGCGGAGAAAGCCCAGGCCGAGACCATCTCCAAGGTACTCTATCCGAACGATGAGACCGATGCGGGCAAAGAGCTGCGCCTGATCCAGCAGTATTTCTTCTGTGCCTGCTCCATCAAGGACATCATGCGTCGCTACAAGCGGGTGCATGGCGCCGACTTCAGCAACTTTGCAGCCCAGATTGCCATCCAGCTCAACGATACTCACCCGACTGTCGCCATCCCGGAACTGATGCGGGTGCTGGTGGACGAAGAGGGGCTGACCTGGGACGCGGCCTGGGCCATCAGCTATCAGGTCTTCTCCTACACCAACCACACCCTGCTGCCGGAAGCGCTGGAGAAGTGGTCGGTCAGTTTGTTCGAGAAGGTGCTGCCCCGTCATCTTGAGGTGATTTACGAGATCAACGCCCGCTTCCTGAGCGAGCTGGTTGAGCCCAAGTGGCCGGGTAACGATGCCATCAAGGCCAAGCTCTCGATCATCGAAGAGGGTGATGTGCGCAAGGTGCGCATGGGCAACCTGTGCGTCATCGGCTCCTCCAAGGTCAACGGTGTGGCCGAGATCCACTCCAAGCTGGTGAAGGAAGACTTGTTCCCCGAGTATGCCGAGCTGTGGCCCCAGAAGATGTGCAACGTCACCAACGGGGTGACCCCGCGTCGCTGGCTGCTGGCTTGCAACCCGGAACTGGCCGAGCTTTACAACGAGGTGGTGGGCAAAGAGTGGCCGCTGCAGCTCGACAAGCTGCGCAGCGTGGTCAAATTTGCCGACGACAAGGCATTCCAGCAGCAGTTCATGACCATCAAGCGCCACAACAAGGAGAAGCTGGTCAAGGTGATCAAGGCCGAAACCGGCATCGAGGTGAGCTCGGAGGCGATCTTTGACGTCCAGATCAAGCGTCTGCACGAGTACAAGCGTCAACAGCTGAACCTCATCCATATCATGGCGCTCTACCGTCGCCTGCTGGCCAACCCCGACTATGACATGCACCCGCGGGTGTTCATCTTCGGCTCCAAGGCGGCGCCCGGTTACAAGCTGGCCAAAGACATCATCTACGCCATCAACAAGCTGGCGGAGCGGGTCAACAACGATGCGCGCATCCAGGGCAAGCTGAAAGTGGTGTTCATGCCGAACTACCGCGTGAGCCTGGCCGAGAAGCTGATCCCGGCGGCTGATGTCTCCGAGCAGATCTCCACCGCCGGCTATGAAGCCTCCGGTACCGGCAATATGAAGATGGCGCTCAACGGTGCCATCACCATCGGTACGCTGGACGGCGCCAACATCGAGATCGCCGAAGAGGCGGGAGCCGAGAACTGCGCCATCTTCGGTCTGAACGTGGACGAGGTGAAGGCATTGAAGGGGCGCGGCTACAACCCGTACGACTTCTACTATGCCAACTCCGAGCTCAAGGCCGTGCTGGACTGGTTTGATACCGACTACTTCACGCCGGGTCGTCCGGGCGAGCTCTCCTCCATCAAGCGTTCCTTGCTGGAAGGGGGGGATCCCTACCTGACACTGGCCGATTTCGCCTCCTACTCGGAAGCCCACAAGCTGATCGACAGCTGGTATCGGGATCCGGCCCTCTGGGCGAAGAAGGCCATCATCAACTCAGCCACCATGGGCAAGTTCAACTCCGATCGTTCCATCCAGGACTATGTGGATCGCATCTGGCAACTGAAACCCTGCAGCATCGGCTGATGAGACGGTAAACCAGCAAACCCCTGCCATGCGGGGGTTTTTTATTTTGAGTGGGCGGTGTTGGTGATGGGGATTGTGGACAAGAGAGCACAAGGGGGAAGCGTCAAACCAAAACCTTCACAATACGACTCTTTTAGCTGAGAACTGTGGCTGTTCAAAGGTGGTGACTGAGTGAGAAGGGGTAAAGTTTGGCCGAGACTGCATGCAGAAGAGGTAATAAAAAGGCCCCGTCAGGGGCCTTGGTACTCGGCATATCAGTGCAGTATGTCACCCATGAAGTAGGCGAGCAGGGTCAGAATGACGGTGAAGACCAGGTTCAGCACCAGGCCGGCCCGCATCATCTCACGCTGTTTGATATGACCGCTGGCGAACACGATGGCGTTGGGCGGGGTGGCCACCGGCAGCATGAAGGCGCAGGAGGCACCGACGGCGATCAGCACGGAGACAACGATGGGCGATACACCCAGCGCTTGGGCTACCCCGGCAAACAGCGGCACCAGCAGGGCGGCAGTGGCGGTGTTGGAGACCAGCTCGGTCAGGAACACCACGAACGCGGCCAGACAGAGCAGGATGATGAAGATCGGCATGGTGGCCAGACCGTTGGAGAGGTGCTCCGCCAGGAAGGCGTTGGCCCCGGTCTGCTTCAGGATGGCGCTTAAGGTAAGGCCGCCACCAAACAGCATCAGCACGCCCCAGTCGGTGTTCTGGTTGATGTCATCCCAGCTGGCCACCCGGCTGATGGCAATGGCCACAATGGCACCCATGGCGATCAGGGTATCGAACTGGGGAATGCCCCCCATTGCCTTGGCAATGGGCTGGGAGCCAATCCACAGCAGTACTGTGGTCAGGAAGATGAGCAGGGTGATCTTGCGTTGACCGGTCCACTGGATGGTGACCTGCTCGGTGCTGACCTGATGGGAGAGGTTGGGACGGGTCACCATATAAAGCAGGCCGATGCCCACTGGCATGAAGATGAGCACCACCGGGATGCCAAACTTCATCCAGTCGGTGAAACCCAGCCCCATCTGGGCGGCTGCGATGGCGTTGGGCGGGCTGCCGACCAGGGTGCCGATGCCACCGATGCTGGCGCTGTAGGCAACCCCCAGCAGGACGAAGACCAGGGTACGGCGCTCCTTGTGGGCGTCGAGCCCTTTCAGCATGCCGAGGGCCAGCGGCATCATCATGGCGGCGGTGGCGGTGTTGCTGATCCACATGGAAAGCGCGGCCGTGATGGTGAAGAGCACGATGGCGGCCCAGCCGAGGTGGCCCCTGGCAAGCTGCATCACCTTGGCGGCGATCTGGGTATCCAGCCCCTGTTTGGAGAGTGCGGCGGCCAGTGCAAAGCCGCCGAAGAACAGAAACAGCACCGGGTTGGCGAAGTCCGTCAGCGACTTGCTCATGTCAAAGACCCCGAGCAGGGTGGCAAGTACCGGGATGGAGAGAGCCGTGATGGTGATGTTGACTGCTTCAGTCAGCCAGAGGATGGCGATGAAGACCAGGATCCCCAGCCCCTTGTTGACGTTGGGGTCAAAGGGGAGCCAGGCCAGCATGGCACAGAGCAGCAAGACATCCAGGATGACGATCCCGGATTTGATGTCCAGCCAGCGCGATGGGGTAGTGGAGGGTACTGCAGATGTGTGCATATTGTTCTCTCGGTTAATTTATGGTTGTTGTTGTGTTGCCGAGATTACATTCATCCCCCCGTTTGAAACAGGGGGAACTGGTCAAAGCATGCCGGGACTCACAGAGTCAAGGCAAATGAAAACATTAAATAAACACAAATTAAACATATCGGTATCATTTGTGGCCTAGATGAAGCTGTGCAACCACTCCTTGAACAGACTGGGAGGAAGGGAGCCACTGCGCTGTGCCACCATCTTGCCCTGCTTGAAGACCATCAGGGTGGGAATGCTGCGAATGGCGTAACGGGCCGCAATGGCGGCTTGTTGCTCGGTATCGACCTTGACGAAGCGGAGCCTTGGTTCAAGTTCACTGGCAACTTGTTGAAAAACAGGTGAAAATTGAAGGCATGGTCCGCACCAGCTGGCCCAGAAGTCGACCACGACCGGGATGTCAGACTGGATCAGGGTATCGAACTGCTGCTCCTGGCCGTTGACCGGGGTGGTGGCGAACAGCCCGCTCTTGCAGCGGCCGCATTTCGCGTTTGAATCCACTTTTTCTTCAGGCAGGCGGTTCCTGGTGAAGCAATGGCTACAATAGGTAGTGATAAATGACATAATTGATTCCTGTATGCATAAGCCCTGCAACATCTTATTGCACTGACAGGGCAGAGTAACGGTAACATAGTAGTCAGTTATCTTTCACAGCCAGTGATCCTGTGTCGACATGATGTCGGTGGATGCGTGGCCATGACATGAGAATCGAGACGGGATGAATAATGTGACACGGGTCAATCGTGTTGTGCTTAGCCTGATCATCGTATCGCTGCTGGGGTTTTCCGGCTATTGCTGGCAGCTGCTCAGCCAGCAGCAGAAGGCTTCCGAGCTCAGCGTTGCCGCAGAGTTGATCCTCAACCGGGTCAATACCGATACCGTCTATCTGCTTGGCCGCGAGAAGGCCAACGACGGCAACGTACAGCAACGTCTCAACCAGTTGTCGAGCAACCTCGACAGCTTCGTGCGGCAGGTGCGCAATGATCCCGACTCTGCCGACAATCCCCACTCCCAATCCCTGTTGCACGACATCGACAGCTATTTGCTCGACTTGGCCAAGCTTTATTCCATGGAGATGGCGATCGAGTACATAGAGCAGCCTTTTCAAAAGCAGCTCAACGGCTTGCTGTCCACCTTGCCGGCAGACTCTCCGCTTGCCATCGACCTGACCGAGCTGGCTCAGCTCAGTCACTACCTCAAACGCAGCTGGGACAAGGGCGAGCAGCTGCGACTGCAGGCCCTGCAGCGCCGCCTCAAGACGGCCTATCCCGCCAATCCTGAAGTGGCGGGGCTGGCCCAGCTGAGCGAGGATGTCAGCCATCAGGTGGTGGAGTACCACGTACTGCGCAACCAGGTGATCGACATGCACGAACTGGAGGGGCTGTCACTTTGGAAGCAGAGCAAGATGGAGCAGGCCTCCTCCCTCAAGAGCCGCTTCTATCTGATGGTATTGGGGGGGGCCATGCTCTGTTTCGGGCTGGTGGCGGTGACCCTGTGGCGGCGCAACCAGAAGCTGAGCGAGCTGTCGCGCCAGACTGGCTTGCTGGCCCAGGCCAAGAGTGACTTTCTGGCCAACATGAGCCACGAGATCCGCACCCCCATGAACGCCATCATCGGGTTCAGCTCGCTGGCACTGCAGACCGAGCTGGATCAGCAGCAGCGGGATTATCTCAGCAAGATCAAATCCTCGTCGGACACCCTGCTGCTGCTCATCAACGACATTCTGGATCTGACCAAGGTGGAGTCCGGCAAGCTGACTCTGGAGGAGATCGACTTCGATCTGAGCGAGCAGATCGACTCGCTGGCCGGCATGTTTGCCGACCTGGCCGAGCGCAAGCAGGTCGAGGTCATCATCAACAAGTCGCCGGCCGTGCCGGATTTTCTGCGCGGCGATCCGCTGCGCCTCGGTCAGGTGCTGGTCAATCTGGTCAACAACGCCATCAAGTTTACCGAGCGGGGCGAGGTGGAGGTAGCCATCACCCTGGTCAACCAGCACCCCATGCAGGTGCGTTTCAGCGTGCGTGACACTGGCATCGGCATCGCCGAGGAGAAGCAGGCCCAGCTGTTCCAACCTTTTACCCAGCTGGAGGCCGGCAATACCCGCAAATACGGCGGCTCCGGGCTGGGTCTGAACATCTCCCAGCGTCTGGTCGAACTGATGGGGGGCCGGATCACGGTGCAGAGCAAGCCGGGAACGGGTTCGGTCTTTCAGTTCGAGATCCCCATGACCAAGGCTGTCTATGGCGTCTCCGGGCGGCGGGTCTTCTTCGAACATCAGCCGCTGGTGCTGGTGATGGATGACAACGAGCTGGTGCTGGATCTGGCCAAGGATATCCTGGGTCGGGCCGGTGCCAGGGTGATGGCGGTCAACAGCCTCTCCCGGGCTCGCCAGGTGCTACGGGAAGAGGGACAGAATATCCGGCTGGCCATTCTGGACTGGCGCATGGGGCAGGAAGACGGGCTGGATCTGGCGCTCGAGATGTATCAGCACAGCCAGTGGCGCCGTCTGCCGATCCTGATGACCAGTGCCTGGGCCAAGGAGGGACTGCATGGGCGGATGGAGAGCATGGGATTGACCCACTTCCTGCCCAAGCCGATGACCGAAAATGCCCTGCTGGCCAAGGTGGACGAGCTGCTCAACGGCAGCTCCCACGATCAGCAGTTCCGCCAGGCCGAGGCGCAGGGGGATCAGCAGCATTTTCGCGAGCTGCTGCAAGGCATCCGGGTACTGCTGGCCGAGGACAACCGGGTCAACCAGCAGCTGATCATCGAATACCTGCGCCGGGTCGATGCTCTGGTGACCGTGGTGGGCAACGGCCGGGAGGCGGTCGAGCGGGTGGCCGAGCAGCCCTTCGACGTGATCCTGATGGACTTGCAGATGCCGGTGCTGGACGGGCTGGATGCCACCCGCCAGATCCGCAAGATGGTCGACAAGCACGATGTACCCATCATCGCCCTGACCGCCAGTGCCATGCCGGGGGACAGGGAGCGTTGCCTCGGGGTCGGCATGAACGGCTATGTCACCAAGCCGGTCAGCAAACTCGATCTCTACAACAACCTGCTGCAGTGGGTGAAGAGCGCCAGCGGCGAGTGGCGGGTGCCGCTTGAGGTGAAACCGCCCGACCTGATGGGAGTGTTGGATCTGGAGGATGCCCTTAGGCGGCTGGAGCAGGACAAGGAGGCGCTGCAGATCCTGTTCAAGCTGTTCATGTCGGAGCACAAGGACGACCTGTGGGAGATCCGCTCCGCCCTGCGTCGTCAGCAACCCGATATCGCCTGTCGGTTGCTGCATACCCTCAAGGGGGTTTCCGCCAATATTTCCGCCTCCCGTCTGCAGATCATGGCTGGCGAGCTGGAGTGGCGGTTGCGCCAGCAGGAGGAGCTGACCGAGCAGGATCTGGAGCAGCTGCAACAGGTGTTCAGTCTGACCCGGGAGGAGGTGTCCCACTTCCTGCTCACCGGGGAGCAGCATGAAACACCGTACGCAGGCTTCGGACAGCGTGATGATCGCTTGTTGTAACAGGTGAAATAGCAATAATTCTCAAGCCGCTTGCTTCAGGCTATCATGACCCCTTCGTATCGCCCCCAGCCGGGGGCGATTGCATTGAGTTTCCCCGTGATGGGCGCCGGCCCTGGGCCGGTCGCGACAAAGGATATCTACGTGAGCGTATTTGCAAGGCTGGGCTGGTTCTTCAAGGAGCAGTGGCGGCGTTACCTGATCGCCATCTCCCTGTTGATGATGGTGGCCCTGTTGACCGTGATCCCGCCCAAGGTGGTGGGCTGGGTGGTGGATGGCATCGCCAAAGGCTCCCTTGATAGTGCAACCCTGACGGGCTATCTGGCCGGGCTGTTCGGCCTTGGCTTGCTCATCTATCTGCTGCGCTACGTGTGGCGGGTCATGCTGTTTGGCGCCTCCTACCGGCTCGCCTATGTGCTGCGCAACCGACTGTTCAGCCACTTCACCCGCATGAGCCCGGACTTTTATCAGCGCCACCGTACCGGCGATCTGATGGCCCATGCCACCAACGACATCCAGGCGGTGGAGATGACCGCCGGGGAAGGGGTGCTGACCCTGGTGGATTCCATCATCGTCGGGGTGCTGGTGCTCTCCATCATGTGCAGCCAGTACTCCTGGCAGCTGACCCTGCTCTCCCTGTTGCCGTTGCCGGTGATGGCATTCTTCATGAACCGCTTCGGCACCCAGATCTACAAGGAGTTCAAGGCGGCGCAGGGTGCTTTCTCCCGGCTCAACAACAAGACCCAGGAAGCGCTCTCCGGCGTGCGGGTGCTCAAGTCCTATGCGGTGGAGTCGCTCGAAGATCGCGGTTTTGCCGAGCTGACCCGGGAGGCGGGCGCCTGCAACATGGCGGTGGCCCGCATCGATGCCAAGTTTGATCCCGTGATCTACCTCTGCATCGGCTGCTCCTACTTTCTGGCGGTGGCCGGTGGCAGCGCCCTGGTGCTGCGTGACGAGCTGACCCTGGGGGAGCTCACCAGCTTCACCATGTACCTCGGCCAGCTGATCTGGCCCATGTTCGCCATCGCCTGGTTGTTCAACATCATCGAGCGTGGCAGCGCCGCCTATTCGCGGATCGAAAGCCTGCTCGGCGAGCGCAGCGACATTGAAGAGCCGGCCCAGCCGGTGGCGCTGGCCTCGGCCTTTCCGCTGAGCGCCGTGGCGCTCAGCTACCAGCTCGAGCAGCGTACTCTGCTGCGCAATGTAGATTTCACCCTGCAAGCCGGTGGCATGCTGGGCATCGTCGGGCGCACCGGCGCGGGCAAGAGTTCCCTGCTCAAGCTGTTGATGCGACTGGCCAACCCCACCGCAGGGGAGATCCGCATGGGGGAGGTGCCCATCTCGCAACTGGCGCTGGGTGAGCTGCGCGGTCAGTTTGCCTATGTGCCGCAGGAGCCGTTTCTCTTCTCCACCACCATTGCCGCCAACATCGCCCTCGGCCGCCCCGATGCCAGCCGGGAGGAGATTGAGCGGGTGACGCGCATCGCCTGCGTGCACGACGACATCAGCCGTTTCCCCAAAGGCTATGAGACCGAAGTGGGGGAGAAGGGGGTCACCCTCTCCGGCGGTCAGAAGCAGCGGCTCGCCATCGCCCGAGCCCTGCTGCTGGAGGCGCCCATTCTGGTGCTGGACGATGCCCTCTCGGCGGTGGATGCCCACACCGAGCAGCAGATCCTGCACGCCCTCAAGGCCCACAAGCGCACCCTGATCCTGGTCAGCCACCGGATGACGGCGGTGGAGCAGGCCGACGAGATCCTGGTGCTGGAAGAGGGCCATATCAGTGAGCGGGGTCGCCACGGCGCCCTGATGGCCCACAACGGCTGGTACGCGGACATGGTGCGTTACCAGCGTCTCGAGCAAGACGTGGAGGAGAGCCTGTGAGTCCACTCATCAAGAGCGCCTTCACTCGGTGTGGCGCTGAGCCCGAGTGCTGGTATGTTGGCCTGATGCCTCATCATCAGCGGCTGAAACAAGACGTGGAGGAGCGCCTGTGAACCCGACCATCAAACGACTGCTCGGGTACTGCGCCCGTTATCCACGCTGGCTCATTCAGGCTGGGATCTGCCTGCTGCTGGCCACCGGCGCCGAAGTGGCCGGTCCCCTGCTCATCAAGCTGTTCATCGACGACTATCTGGCGCCGCGCCAGCTGGTGTGGCCCGCCATCGCGGCCATCGCCGCCGGCTATCTCGGCCTGCAGGTATTGTCTGCGGCCGGTTTTTACCTGCAATCCCTGCGCTTCAACCGCATTGCCCAGGCGGTGGTGCAGCGGCTGCGCGAGCAGGTGTTTGCCACCGCCATCCGGCTGCCGGCCCGCTACTTTGACCAGCATCGCTCCGGCTCGCTCATCTCGCGCATCACCAACGACACCGAGGCGATCATGAACCTCTATGTGCAGGTGATTGGGCTGCTGGTGCAGAAGGTGGTGCTGCTGTGCGGCATCCTCATCTCCATGGCGCTGCTGGATCTGCGGCTGATGCTGGTGTGTGCCTGTCTGTTGCCGGCGGTGGGTGGGGTGATGTGGCTTTATCAGAAACTGAGCGTGCCCGTGGTGCGGGCGACCCGCAGCCTGCTTTCCGACATCAACAGCCGCCTCAACGAGTCGCTGCAGGGGATGCCGGTCATTCAGGCCATGGTGCAGGAGCGCCATTTCGCCAATGCCTTTGCCGAGGTGAACCAGCAGCACTGGGCGGCGCGCCTCAAGAGCCTCAAGATCAACGGCATCCTGCTGCGTCCGCTCATCGATCTCTTCTACATGATGGTGCTGATCGGCCTGCTGGCGCTGTTTGCCCGCGAGGGGTTGAGTGCGGAGGGCGCCATCCAGGTGGGGGTGCTCTACGCCTTCATCAGCTATCTGGGGCGGATGATCGAGCCGCTCATCGAGATGACTAACCAGCTCAACCAGTTGCAGCAGGCCATGGTGGCCGGGGAGCGGGTCTTTACCCTGCTCGATGAAGCGCGCGAGAGCACCGAGGGCGAGATGCGCCCGCTCAAGGGGCAGGTGAGCTTCGAGCGGGTGAGCTTCTCCTACGATGGCGAGCAGCAGGTGCTGCGTGACGTGAGCTTTACTGCCAAACCGGGCCAGATGCTGGCGCTGGTGGGCCATACCGGCAGTGGCAAATCCACCATCATCAGCCTGTTGATGGGCTTCTACCCGCTGGATCAGGGCCTCATCCGCTTCGATGATCACCCGATGGCGAGTCTGTCGCTCTCGGCGGTGCGCCGCAGCATCGGGCTGGTACAGCAGGATCCCTTCATCTTCGTTGGGACGTTGGCGGAAAACCTGAGGCTCGGCCGCGACGGCATCGACGAGGCGCGCCTCTGGCAGGCGCTGACCGAGGTGCAGCTGGCCGAGTTCGTGCTGAGCCTGCCGGAGGGTTTGAACACCCTGATGGAGGAGGGGGGCAAGAACCTCTCCGCCGGCCAGCGCCAGCTGCTCTCCTTTGCCCGCGCCCTGGTGGGGGATCCGCACATCCTCATTCTGGACGAGGCGACCGCCAGCGTGGACTCCCAGACCGAGCTGGCCCTCTCTTCGGCGCTGGCGGCGGCGCGGCGCGGCCGTACCACCATCGCCATCGCCCACCGCCTCTCGACCATCGTCGACGCGGACGAGATCCTGCTGCTCTCTCGCGGTCAGGTGAACGAGCGGGGTAGCCATGGCGAGCTGATGGCGCTGGGCGGCCATTATGCCCAGCTGTTCGAGATGCAGAGCCAGGGAGCCTGGCTTGAAGAGAAGCGGGCCTGATCGACCGCCACAGGAATGAGCAGAGGGAGCCCGTGCGGTTCCCTCTTTTTTGATGAGGGGAAATGACGGCAAGCGTGATCCGCGTCCTTGTCGAACGCCAGCCATGCTGGCAACATGTTGTTTACATCAACTCATCGGATCAGTTCGCATATGGATTTGCAACGTTTGAAGGCCAACCTGGCGCTGCGGCTCTTTGCCTGGCGCTACATCCCCGTCATCGGTTTTTGTGCCCCCGTCATCGAAGAGATGAGCGCCAAGGCGCTGCGCATTCGCATCCCGCTCGGTTGGCGCACCCGCAACCACCTGGGCAGCATGTACTTCGGCGCGCTGGCGACCGGCGCCGACCTGGTGGGCGGTCTGCTGGTGATGGAGAAGGGGCGGCAGCGGCGCAAGAAGGTGCATTTCGCCTTCAAGGATGTGCAGGGGGAGTTTCTGAAACGGCCGGAGGGGGATGTGCAGTTTGACTGCGCGGCCGGGGAGGAGATCGACGCCATGATCGACGAGTCGCTGGCCAGTGGTCAGCGCATCAACCGTCCCATCCAGGTGGTGGCCACCTGTCCGTCACTGAACGGAGATGAGGCGATGGCACGCTTCGTGCTGACCCTGTCGATCAAGGCCAGCTGAATACCAAAGGGCGCGTCGGCGCCCTTATTCAAGCGAGGTCAGAGGAGCTCGGGGCTGACGCCCTCTTTCACGACCACCTTCATGCCGTTGAAGTTGACCACCTGCTCGGCCACTATCTTGCAACGCTTGCGGGTCTCGACCTGACCGTCCACCTCTACCAGCCCTTCGGCGACCAGCGCCTTGGCCGCACCGCCACAATCGGCCCAACCCTGATGTTTGATAAGGTCGCACAAGGCAACGAAGGGGTGGCCTTCGAGCAGAAACGTCTCCATGGGAAATCCTCTAGTGGATGAATGGCTGAAACAGCAGGGCGATTATTCTAGGCAGTTCGGGCCGTCAAGGAAAGGGCAAGGGTATATGTCTGCGGGCAATTGTGGCTTGCAAGACCATTTTGGGGGTGCACACCATAGCAGTCAGCCCGGCTGTTGCCGGGCTGACTGAGATCATGGGGCAAACCCTTTTCAGCCAAACTTCACCACGGCTTCACCGCTGACGGCGATGGCGCCGGTTGCCGTCAGGATGCGGGTGGTCAGGGTGATGATGGGTTTGTCGCTGCGCAGGGCGATGACCTCCACCTCTGCCGTCACCTCATCCCCCACAAACACCGGCTGCTTGAAGGCGAGGCTCTGACCGAGATAGACGGTGCCTTTGCCCGGCAGCTGCTGGCCCAGCAGCCCCGAGAAGAGGCTGGCCAGCAGCATGCCGTGCACGATGGGGCGCTCGAACGGCGTGGTAGCGGCGAAGGCGGGATCCAGGTGCAGCGGATTGAAATCCTCCGACAACCCGGCAAACGCCTCGACCTCTGCCGCCCCGAACCGCTTGATCAGGCTGGCCTTTTGGCCCACTTCGAAGGGAAGCGTGCTCATGCGGGCTCCTCCTCGGGGGTCTGGGTAAAGACCGGGTTGAGCCGGACCTTGACGTAGCTGCCGGGGGCCGCTTCCAGCCCTTCGCTCGGGATGCGGGCGGGAAGGGGGGCGGGATCCTCTTCCCGGCTCTCGATGAAGGCTGCCATCTGCGGCCACCAGGAGCCTGGGGTGTGGCTTGCGCCGGCGAGCCATGCCTCGGGGCTGGCGGCCTCGGTGTCGTTCTGCCAGAAGCCGTACTTGTTGGCGTCCGGCGGATTGACGATGCCGGCGATGTGGCCCGATTCAGCCAGGATGAAGCGCTGTTCGCCACCGAACAGCTTCATGCCCTGCCAGGTCCCTTGCCAGAGGGCGATGTGATCGTCCATGGCCGAGACCAGCAGCACCGGGGTCTTCACCTTGCCGAGATCGATGCGGGTGTGGCGGATCTTGAGCTCCCCCTTCACCAGCTGGTTCTCCAGATAGAGCCGGCGCAGCAGGCTGCTGTGGGTCTTGCCCGCCACGTTGGTGCTGTCGCTGTTCCAGTGCAGCAGATCGAACGCCACCGGGCTCTGCCCCTTGAGGTAGCTGTCGATGTAGTAATTCCAGTAGAGGCTGTTCTCCCGCAGCAGGCTGAAGGAGACCGCCAGCTGGCGCCCGTCCATGATGCCCTTGGCTTCGTTCTGGGCTTCCAGCGCCGCAATGATGGGCTCGTGGATGAAGATGCCAAGTTCCCCCGGTTGGGAGAAGTCGAGCAGGGTGGTGAACAGGGTGGCGGAGCGAACCCGCTGCTTCTGGCGTCTGGCAGCCAGCCAGCCCATGGCCAGGGAGAGGGCGGTACCGCCGATGCAGTAGCCGATGCCGTGCACCTCCCGCTCGCCGGTGGCCGCCTCCACACCATCCAGCGCGGCGATGACGCCGTCCACCACGTAGTCGTCGAGATCGATGTCGGCCTGGGCCGGACCCGGGTTGCGCCAGGAGATCATGAACACCGTCTGGCCCTGGGCGACCAGCCAGGCCACCAGGGAGTTCTGGGGCCGCATGTCCAGGATGTAGTACTTATTGATGAAGGGCGGCACGATCAGCACCGGCGTCCTGGCCACCGTTTCCGTGGTCGGGCTGTACTGAATGAGCTCATACAGCTCGGTGCGCTGCACTACCCGGCCTGGCGTCAGCGCCAGATCCCGGCCGAGCTCAAAGGCGGACTCATCGGTCAGCCGGATGTTGAGCTGATCGGCGCTGCGCTCGAGATCTTCGGCCAGCAGCGCCAGCCCGCGCACCAGATTCTGACCGTCGGACTCCAGGGTCAGCTTGAGCAGCTCCGGGTTGGTGGCCAGAAAGTTGCTTGGCGCCATGGCGTTGATGTACTGGCGGGTAAAGAAACGCAGCCGCTCCCGGCTCTTCTGGGGCACCCCCTCGAGGGCATCCACCGAAGCCAGCAGGTGCTTGGCGGTAAGCAGATAAGATTGCTTGAGGTAGTCATAGATGGGCTGCTCGCTCCAGGCGTCGGCCTTGAAGCGGCGATCGCTGCGCTCGGGAGCGATGAGCGGTTCGCTCTGCTGGCCTGCGCTTTTGAGCAGGGTGTGCTGCATCAGCTTGAGCTGATCCTGCCACCAGTTCATCTGGGCATTGATCAGTTGCCAGGGCTGCTGGCTACCCTGTTCCAGCACCTGGCCGAGATCGTCGAGATTGGTCTGCAGCAGGGCTTGGGCCGTGCGCTCGGTCTGCGCCTTGGCCATGTCCAGCAGCTTGTCGTTGTAGTGGGCCAGGGCCTCGAACAGCGGGCCGTAAGATGATTGGCTCATGTTCTCTCCTTCACCCATCCCCGGCGCAGGGCGAGCCTGTCGTGACGGAGCATGGGGAGATGTGGCTGCCCGTCGCGGGCAGCCAGGGGGATATCAGGCCTTGCCCGTGCTCTTTTTGATGCCGTCGGCAGCCAGGGCGTCGAGGTCGTCCTTGAACTGCTGGCCGAGGGTGTTGAGCTTCTGGATGTCGTCCAGCATCTGGCGGGAGAGCTGGCTGGCGGTCTCCAGCTGGACGGTGCCGAGGGCCGCCAGGCTCTGGGCATCCTGCACCTTGCCGGCGGCCTGCAGCTGGTTCAGTCCCAGCTCGGCATAGGCGTTGGCGGAGGCCAGTTGCAACCGAGTCAACTGCTCGATGTTGCTGGCCAGCAGCTGGTTATAACGGGTGAGGGGGGCGGCAAAGCCTTGCATCTGCTCGGTAAAGGTCTTGATTACGTCCATATTCATCGCGTGTCTCCGTGGTTGGCAGAAGGGTATTGCAAAAGGCCGATGGGCCCATTCTTCGGTTACATCCGTTCGACTACATCCTTAAGTCGTCACGTGTCGTTTGCTCTGTTCAAACGCACGTTTAGGCATTGTGTTACCAAATGAGGCTTGATGTAAATAATATAAATGTTAATTTTTGGCGAAATATTGATTCTGGTCTGTCCAGTTTAGCTGGCCCGATTCAGACGAGGGGTGACGCAGCCACGTCCGTTTGGTCTCGTTCCCAGGCCGCGGGGCTGGTAGGCTGACGCCACTCCCTGAGTCTTGAGGAATGCATCGATGAAACCTGCTCGCCTGCTGCTTGCCCTTGGGGCTGCTGCCCTTGGCGGCGTTGCCCACGCCAGTACCCCTGTCCAGCTCTCCTTGCCCGGCGTCAATCTGCCCGCATCCCATCAGGTCGAGGGGGCCAGAGCCTCTGTTCTCTATGGTCGTACCGGTCAGGTGAAAGGGATCGATCTGCCGGTCTTCGCCCTCTCCGACGTGGATCAATTCACCGGTCTGCAGCTTGGCATCTTCCTCGGTGCCGGCCGGGTACGCCACCAGTTTGGCGGGGTGGCGATCAACGCGGTCAACTGGCACGAGGGTCAGGACAAGGGCGTCAACCTTGGCTTCGTCAACCTGACCAACAATGTGCAGGGCCTCAACTGGGGGGCCGTCAACATCGCCAAGGGCAATGCCCTGGCCAACGTCGGCTTCGTCAACTATGCCGAGCGCACCACCTTCCAGCTGGGCTTCATCAACGCCACCAAGCACCTGGACGGTCTGCAGATTGGCCTCGCCAACTACGCCGAGAACGGGGTTTTCCCCATCTTGCCGCTGATCAATTTCAAGAAATCCTTCTAAGCCGCGCCGCCAACCTTGCTTTAGGGGCTCCAGCCATTACCCTGTGCTGCATTGATAGCGTGCAGAGGTGACACTGGCATGACAATGGAACACATGGATGCCATCGGCATCGGTTGGGACGTAAGAGGCTGGCAGGGCAGTGCCCAGGCGGTGGCCGTGGTGGGGTGGCAGGCTCGTGAACAGCGGCTGCACTGGTTTGGGGTATCGCCCCTGTTTCGACTGAGCTCACGGGTTGCGCCGGATCTGGATGCCTTGCTGCGCCCAGCACTGCACGACGAGATCCATCTGCTGCAGGTGCTGGCCTGCCCGCAGTTGGCGCTGGGGATCGACGCGCCACTGGCGTTTCCTCGCGCCTTGGGCGAGCTGCTGGCGGGGAGGGCGACCGAGTGCGCCGTGCCCCAGCGCGAGATAGACAACCCTTATGCCTATCGGGACTGCGAGCGCTGGCTGCACCGGCAATATGGCAAGAAACCGCTCTCGGCCACCTTCGACAGGCTCGGCAACAACGCGACCCTGGCGCTCGCCATGCTGCCCCGATTGGCCGACTTGCAGCTGGTGCCCAAGCAGCAACCGCAGGCCGATCGCGCCGTGCTGGAGGTCTATCCCGCTCTCGCCAAGGTGGGGGGAAAGGCATCGGCGGTGCGTGCCGAGCTGCTGGCGCATCTGCCGGCCGATGTGACGGCGGGCACCGATCGCTACGATGCCGCCATCTGCGCCCTGATGGCGCTGCAATATGCCGCCAAAGGGAGCGTCTCCCTGTTGCCGGCTCTGGTGGCGCCGCCCGCCGAGATGGCTTTGGACGAGGGTTGGGTCTACCACTTCGCTCGCCCCTGATAAACCGGATCGGTCCAACCAGCCCGATCCGGCCTCTGGCTGGTTATACCTTCACTTGCAGCGACGCCGTTGCCTCCTTCCACTACATTGTCTTGCTGTCTTGCTGTCTTGCTGTCTTGCTGTCTTGCTGTCTTGCTGTCTTGCTGCCTTGCTGGCTGAGGGCCGGGGCTGCCGCAGGTATCTGCCGGTTTACTCGTCATCGGATGGCTCTGCGCACCCAAAGCCCATTTATTAATCTTATATGCCATCAAACAAGAGTTTTATACCACCTTATCAAGCCATGCCGGCCATGCTCGCGGTTGCAAGCTGCGGCATGTCAGTGCAAAGGGGGCCGGTGATGGCGATGGCAACCAGCGTCATCGAGGATTTTGCCGACCAAATAAGGGTTTGTGCTGATCAAGGGTGGAAGATCAATATCTTCATCCGATATATTGCGCCTTTCCCCTGACTCTTCTCTGCGGTGATGTCGATGAAACGCATTCTCTCTATCCAGTCCCACGTGGTGTTCGGCTGTGCCGGCAACAGCGCCGCCGTGTTTCCCATGCGCCGTCTCGGTATGGAGGTATGGCCCATCAACACGGTGCAGTTCTCCAACCACACCCAATATGCGGCCGGATGGCAAGGAATGGCGATGCCCGCAGGGCATATCAGCGCCCTGTGCGAAGGGCTCTCGAATATCGAGGTGCTGACCCACTGCGACGCCGTGCTGAGCGGTTATCTGGGCTCGGCGGAGCAGGGAGACGAGATCCTGACTGTGGTAGCCGCGGTCAAGGCAGCCAATCCTGCCGCCATCTATTTTTGCGATCCCGTGATGGGCCATCCGGAGAAAGGGTGCATCGTCGCCCCTGGGGTGACCCGTTTCTTGACCGAGCAGGCGCTGCCGGCGGCCGACATCATGGCCCCCAATCTGCTGGAGCTGGAGACCCTGTGCGATGTCCATCTGACGGATCTGGCGCAGACGCGGGCCGCCGCCCATCAGCTGCTGGCACGCGGGGTGAAGATGGTGCTGGTCAAGCATCTTGGACGCGCTGCTCGCGAGCCGGGTCGTTTCGAGATGCTGCTGGCCACCCCCGAGGGGGATTATCTGATCGACCGCCCGCTCTACGAGTTTGCCCGCCAGCCGGTGGGGGTGGGGGATCTCATCAGCGCGTTGATGCTGGCCAATCTGCAGGCGGGTTACGATGCCGTCAGTGCATTCGAGCGCACCAACGCGGCGGTGGATGCGGTACTGCTGCACACCTGGCAGGCCGATGCCTATGAGTTGCAGCTGATCGCGGCCCAGGAGGCCTTTGCCGCCCCCCTGATCAAGGCGCGGGCCGAACGGCTGGCCTGATCGCGCCATCGGGGGCCAAGTCTGGGCGCGGATGATCCACGCTCTGCTTGGCCCCTGATCATCTTTCCCCATCTCTTAGTTAACAGTCCACCCCTGCGCCGCTTATCTGGTTGCACACCGAACGAGGCAATGCCGCTTCAGCCGTTACCTTGGTCCTGACACCGGGCATCCGGTTCAGATCAGGCCGTTATCCTGTTCCCGCTACTCTGCCTCATCGAACGTGACCTGCCGGTAGTGCTCGACCGTGGGGAAGGGATCGTAGAAGTGATGGAGCAGGGCCTTCCACTGCTGGTACTGGGGTGAGCCACGAAAGCCCTGGGTGTGGTTTTCGAGGCGCAGCCAGTTGACCAGCAGTAGATAGCGGTGGGGATCGGTCAGCGAGCGCTGGAGCTGGTGTCCGCCGTAGCCAGGCATGGTGCTGATGATGCGCTGGGCCTGAGAGAATGCCAGCTCGAAGGCGGCAGCCTGACCGGGGATGACCTGCAGAGGGGCGACTTCCAATATCATGGTGACTCCTTGTCCCAAGGATAAAGGGGCCATTGCAGCAGGTCGGGCAGGGAATGACAAGGCCGGCCGCAGGGGCTGGCCTTGTTGCTGTGATCACGGCTTTGCTTGAGTGCCGATCAGGCGCGTGGGTGACGGGCCCGGTAGCGCTCGGCCATGGCGTTGGCCGCGATCATGGCGTGGTAGACATCCTGCTCGCTGACGCTCATCGGCATGTTGCCCATGGTGTCGAGGGGATCGCAGGCAAGTTCGGCCACCTGGCGCCACTCGCTCTCCACGAAACGGCTCAGCCCCATCTCCTGCAGAGTCATGGGCAGGCCGGCCAGCTGGATGATGCGCATCACCTCGTCCAGCTCGGCCTGGGGCGCGCGTTCCAGCACCAGCTGGGTGAGCAGGCCAAACACCACCTTCTCGCCGTGCTGGGCCCGGTGCAGATCCGCCACCACCGACATGCCGTTGTTGACCGCATGGGCCGCCGCCAGGCCGCCCGCTTCGGCGCCCACGCCGCTCAGATAGATGGTGGCCTCAATGGTCTGCTCCAGCGCCGGGGTGGTGACATGATGGCGCACCGCATCCATCGCCAGCTCGATGTTCTCCCCCAGCAGCTCGTAGCAGAGCCGGGCCAGCCCGAGGCCGGTGCGGGAGGGGCGCTTGCCCACCAGATTGATGCCGTCCGCCCGGTAACAGGCGCGGGCCTCGAAGTAGGTGGCGAGCGCATCACCCACGCCAGCGGCAAAGAAGCGGGCGGGAGCCGCCGCTATGATGGCGGTGTCGGCGATCACCACATCCGGGTTCTGGGGCAGGAACAGATAGCGCTCGAACTCGCCCGCCGGGTTGTAGATCACCGCGAGGGCGGTGCAGGGGGCATCGGTGGAGGCGATGGTGGGAAACAGCACCACGGGGCGGCGCAGGTAGAAGGCCACCGCCTTGGCGACATCCAGGGTCTTGCCGCCGCCGATGCCGACGATGACGTTGGCCCCCTGTTGTTCGGCCAGATCGCACAGGCGGCGGATCTCGATGTCGGTGCATTCGTAGTTGAACTTCTCGACCGCTCCCTTCAGGCCCGCCTGCAGCAGGCCGGCCAGCGCCTCTTCCCGTACTCGCTCCAGAATGAACTCGTCGCTGACGAGCAGGGCGTTGTCGCCGAAATCTTTTACGTGATCATGGAGTTGGGGCAGCAGATCGTGGCCGATGATGAACTTTTTGGGGGAGGTGACGGTACGAGGCAGGATAGGCATGCAGTATTCCTCAAGGCAGTGAGCGGCATCCGTTTGGTATGCAAACGGGTCTTTCTGCCACACCATACGCCTCGTCTAGGGTGAGGTGAAGGAACAATCATATGCAAATGGGGCTATAGCAGATTCAAAAATTAATCTTGGTGCTGCTTTGATTGTTTTTTGCGGGCAGGAGGGTAACGCAACACGCCCTCCATGGGGAGGGCGCACTGTGGCTACAGAGTAGGTGCGAGCAGTGTAGAGGCGCGCGAAGCGGAGGCGGTGCGCGGCTCAGAGCTGCTTGTAGAAGAAGAGGGTGGCCGCCAGGGTGCCGTCGGCACTGCGGGCAAAGGCGGGGATCTGGCCCGCCTCCTGGTAGCCGAGCTGGCGATAGAGGTGGGAGGCGGCATCGCCCACCCGGGTGTCGAGCACCAGCAGGCTGCGGCCGGCTTCTTTGGCCCCTTGCTCCATGCTGGCCATCAGGGCACGGCCGACCCCCTTGCCACGCTGGAGACTGTGCACCATCAGTTTTTCCACCTCGGCGCGGTGACGGCCATTGGCCTTGGTGCACAGCGAGAGCTGGAGGGCGCCGACCAGCTGGTGTTGCAGGAAGGCGACCCAGAGCCGGCGGCTGCCCGCGGCCAGCTCCGTCTCTATGCCCTGCCAATAGACGAGCCCCTGCTCTTCGGTCAGCGGCGGCAGGAAGCCCACTGAAGCGCCGCTGGCGACGCTGTCTTGCAGCAAAGTGATGAGGGCAGGTTTGATGCCCTGGGTGGTATCAACCTCAACTATGTCCATCAGGAGTCCTTGTCAACGAAGTTCACGCCGCCGGCCCGGTCTGCCGCGGCGCCTGCCGCCAACGGGACCGGCGGCAGGATGACTGGCTAGACTCGCCGTTTCTGCCGCCAATTTCAAGTCGTTGTCGCTCGCCGGGTGCGCCCGATCACGCCCTCCAGGCGGGTTTCCCTCAGCGGATGAGCTGCTGTTCGACCAGCCAGGCAAACAGCAGCCGGGAAACCGGAGAGATCTCGGCCATATGGCGGCTGTCAAGCCAGCGCAGCTCGGCGATCTCCGCCGAGGCGACAGGAGTGCCATCAGTCTCGCCGGTGTAGCAGCGCAGCCTGACGTTGACCCCCTGCGGCTTGCCGTCGGCCTGGGCACTGAACTCGCAGGCAAACGCCAGGGTGCCGGGCTTGAGGGCCACGGCCAGCTCCTCCTCGATTTCGCGCATCAGCGCTGCTTCATCGGTCTCTCCCGCTTCGCGCTTGCCGCCGGGAATGTAGTAGATCTGCTTGCCGTGGGAGCGGGCACAGAGCAGTTGCTGATCCTTGAAGGTCAGCCAGGCGAGTTTGTCGATCATGGTTATATTCCTGTAGCCAATTAGTAGAGACTATTCACGTATTTCTCGGTCGGTTCTGGCAACAGATCCTGTGGGTGATCACCACCAAATGTGGCCCATTTGCTTTTTCCTTTAAACGATGAGTTGGCGATACTCTTCTTGCTTAGGGTATCGTAGACAACTAACTGAATTTCAATAACATCTGGTTTGCCTGACCATTCGGTAGCTCGTTCTTCCCAATGTAGAATGACGGGTTTTACGTAATATCTGAACTGGGCCGGTTGAATATTATTCAGGCAAGGGTCGCCATGGCAATTGGTGGTAATTTCAACTCTGTTGGCTTTCTTGGAAAATGCTGCATAGATTGCCTGAGCAGTCATTTGCCCCGAATTTTGATATTGCGTCGTTTCGTATGAGCCATCTTGGGGCTGCGAAATAAGCACCCCTTGGCTGGGATCAAGCTTGCTGGTCATTGTTTGTACATTTGACTGCTGATATGTAGAACTGCAACCAACAGCAAGTAATGATACGAGGGCAGTAACATAGTTTTTCAAAATACATTCCCTTGTTTAATTGAATAAGTTTGACTATTTGAGTAATGGAATGATTTTTATATCAAATCTACTCAACAAACTGATTGATTAAGCTCACATAACGCTTTGTAAGAGCGGTGCTCACGCTGTTGCAAACCCAGTGTTGAGGCCAATGCTTCCAAGGCATGCCTATATTCCAGCAGTCGATCCTCGTCATCGGTCATGATGGCCAGCTCGGCAAAATCGCCGAGTCCTGCCAGGTGATCCAGGGTGACGTGGAAGGGGCCGACGAAATAGATGCTGCGCACTTTGCGAAGGGTCAGTATCGGCTGGTAGCCCAGGGTGTGCAGCATGCTGATGGCCTTGTCGGCGTCGGTGATGTTGACCGCCTCGCAGCGATCGGGTTCGGGCCCCTTCACGATCCAGAGCCGGATTCCGGAGGGCTGCATGGCGCGGATCAGCAGGCTCTTGCCCGCTGCGCTCAGGCTGCGGTCCGGCGTGTCGAAGTAGGTGTCCTGCTCCTGGTTGCGCTCCAGCATCACCTCGGGATTGAGAGCGGCGAGGGCTGTGGTGAAGGCCTCGACATCGCCGAGTCTGTATTTGAACTCGACCTCGAAGCGGCCCTGAAAGTGCTGTGCTGACATCGGCAGGCATCCTTGAGTGTGCGGATTGGCATGGCGGGCAGCCTAGCAAAGTTGGCGGGCGGGCCCAAGGGGCAAGGCGGCAGTATGTGGAAACGATCTGTTTCCGGGGCCCATGATTGATCAATGCGCTGCCTGTTGCCCTGATCAAGGGCAGGCACCGCACACGGTCGAGCCAGTGCGGGCATGACGGTTGTTCACAAGCTCGCCGAGCGACCGGCAAAAGTTCGCGCTGGCGCACAGGATGGGGCGTGCAGGCTGGGCGAGGGCAGATCCCTGTGTTTTAATCCTCGCCACGTTTGCGGCAGCCGCCCCGTGCCGGGCCGCTGCCTTCGCTTTGGCAAGAGGCAGGTGAGCAAGATGCAAGTGACAGCAGAGAGCAAGTTTATCGGACTCGGGGTGGCGGGCAATTTCGCCGGTCATCTGGAGCAGGCCGGCGAGGCCTCGGATTTCGTGGCGGTGGTGGTGCGCGACACCAGCGCTCCCAAGGCGCTGTTCCCCTTCTACGTGCCGGGCCACCCCGGCCAGCTCGGCGTCTTCCCCTTGAGCGGCGACGCCATCTTCTTGCCGGAAGCGGCGGTGAGCGGCGATGAGAAGGTGCAGATAGAGCCGGAAGTGGCGCTCTGGTGCGAGCTGGAGTACGCGGGGGAGCAGGTGGTGGCCATCCATCCGCGCGCCTTTGGCGCCTACAACGACTGCTCCATCCGTCGTCCCAACGCCAAAAAGATCAGCGAGAAGAAGAACTGGGGCGAAGAGAGCAAGGGGCTGGCCCCCACGTTGCTCCCCCTTTCCCATTTCGCCGCCGGCTGCGAACTCGATGACTACCGCATCGCCTGCTATCTGGAGCGGGATGGCGAGCTGTACCCCTACGGGGTTGACAGCGCGGCGGTGGATTACAGCTACTTTCACGGCCAGCTGCTGACGTGGGCCATCGACAAGTTCAACCATCAGCAGGACGAGGGGCCGGCCGAGCACATCCAGGGGCTGCTGGCCCAGGCCGGGCGCCCGGCCCATGCCCTCATCAGCATCGGGGCCACCCGCTATACCCCGTTTGGCGAGACCCACTTCCTCAGGCCCGGCGACACTGCCTGCGTGCTACTCTATCCGGCCAGCCGTTATAGCGAAAGTGATATCCGCGAGGCCATTCGCACCCGTCAGTTCGGGCCGGACATGTCGGTGCTGCTGCAGGCGGTCAAGACCCGCTGATGACCAGGCCTTCCCCCGTGCTGGCGGGGGAAGGCCGGCCGCGCGTTGCATCCGCTATCCTTCCCCCTAGCGTTTGTTGCCTGATCCCGCTTACCCGGCCCGGCCATTTGGCTTACCATTGCTCTTTTTGCCGAACACGTTGTTGAACAATGGGGTAGCCGATGGGCGAGTTGAAAACCATGGGGTTGTTTCTGGTGACGGCGCTGGCCGAGATCCTGGGTTGTTATCTGCCCTATCTCTGGCTGACCCAGGGGCGCAGCGTCTGGCTGTTGCTGCCGGCGGGGTTGAGCTTGATGCTGTTTGCCTGGCTCCTGTCGCTGCACCCGACCGCGGCCGGGCGCGTCTATGCCGCTTACGGCGGCGTCTACATCTTCGTGGCCATCCTCTGGCTCTGGCTGGTGGACGGCATCCGACCCAGCCTGTGGGATCTGGTGGGGTCGCTGGTGGCCCTGTGCGGCATGGCCATCATCATGTTTGCCCCCCGCGAGGCGTGAAACCGCGCCGCTCGCAGCTCAAGGAGAAGAGGGATGACGCTCATCAGGGCCTGTACCCTGCAGGACATGGCCGGTCTGCTGGCACTCTATCGGGAATTGCGCCCCCATGACCCTGCGCTTGCGCCGGACGCTGCCCGCACGGCGCTGACGGCCTTGCTTGCGCAGCCTCATCTTCACCTGCTGGTGGCGGAGGTGGATGGCCAGCTGGCTGCCACCTGCCAGCTCGGCGTGGTAGCGACCCTGACCAACGGCGGCCGGCCGTTTGGCATGGTGGAGCACGTGGTGACGGCCTCTGCGTTTCGGTGCCGGGGCATCAGCCGGCAGTTGCTGACCCATGCCCTTGCGCTCGCCTGGCAGCAGGATTGCTACAAGGTGATGCTGCTGTCGGGGGAGGGGCGCGAGGCGGCCCACCGGCTCTATGCGTCGCTCGGCTTCAAGGCCGGCATCGAGAAGGGGTTTGTCCTCAAGCAGGTCGACGCCATGGCGCCGGCCGGGCAGGCTCCAAACAATCAATCTATTGAGTGAGTACGATATGAGACTGGAACAGCCATCGCGCGGGGATTATCAGGCCCTGATCGCACTGTGGGAGGCGTCGGTGCGCGCTACCCACCATTTCTTGCCGGATGAGGAGATCGCCACCCTGCGCGAGCTCATTCTGGAACACTACTTTGACGCCGTGACCCTCACTTGCGCCCGCAACGACCAGGGGATCGCCGGCTTTTGCGGGGTGCACGAGGGCAACATCGAGATGCTGTTCATCGACCCGGCGCTGCGTGGGGGCGGGGTTGGCCGCCTGCTAGTGGCCGATGCCATCGCCCGGCTGGGGGCGACCCGGGTGGACGTCAACGAGCAGAATGAGCAGGCGCTCGGCTTTTATCGCCACCTGGGCTTCGAGGTGGTGGGGCGCTCGCCACTGGACGGGCAGGGCAAGCCCTATCCATTGCTGCATATGACACTGGCAGGCCAGTGACACCGGCCCAGTAAAAAACCGCCCTCGGGCGGTTTTTTGTTATGACGGGATCAGGATGGCCTGTTACTCCTCGTTGGAGTTGTCCTGATAGTCGTCGCGCTGGGCCTTGGGCAGGCGGCGCATGGGGGTAAAGCCGATATCCTCGCCCACCACTTCCCGCTTGCGGGCTGGGGCGGGCTTCTTGCCGCCATCGCTCTTTGCCTTGCTCTTGCCTGCGGCGGATTTGCCGTTGCCGCCCTTGGCATTGGCGGCGCCACGGGCGCGCGGCGGGTTTTGTACCGGCTTGCTGCCCGGCAGGGTCTGCCGGCTCGGCTTGCCGCTGGGCTCATACCCTTCCAGGATCTCCACCGAGAGGGATTGGCCGATCAGCGCCTCTATCCCCTTGAGCTGGCCCAGCTCGTCCTGGCTCACCAGCGAGATGGCCTCGCCGCCACGACCGGCGCGGCCGGTGCGGCCGATGCGATGGATGTAATCCTCCGCCATCTGGGGCAGTTCGAAGTTGATCACGTGGGGCAGCTGATCGATGTCGAGGCCGCGAGCGGCGATGTCGGTCGCCACCAGCACCCGCACCTTGCCTTCCCGAAAATCCGCCAGCGCCCGGTTGCGGGCGCCCTGGCTCTTGTCGCCGTGGATGGCGACGGTATCGAGCCCGTCTTTTTGCATCTGCTGGGCCAGGCGATCGGCGATCTGCTTGGTGCGCACGAACACCAGCACCCGCTGCCAGTTGCCACGGCCGATCATGTGGGAGAGCAGCTCGCGGCGGCGTTCCCGGTCGACCTGGATGATGCGCTGGGTCACCTGCTCGGCGGCGGTGTTGCTGGGATCCACCTCGATCAGGGTGGGGTCGTTGAGCAAATCATCCGCCAGCGCCTTGATCTCGCTTGAGAAGGTGGCGGAGAACAGCAGGGTCTGCCGTTCGGCCGGCAGCGCCTTCATGATGCGGCGAATGTCGACGATGAAGCCCATGTCGAGCATGCGATCCGCTTCGTCCAGCACCAGCACTTCCAGCTCGGACAGGGTCAGCGCCCCCTGGGTCAGCAGATCCAGCAGGCGGCCCGGAGTGGCCACCAGGATGTCGATGCCGAGCTTGATGGCATCCAGATTGGGCTTGATGCTGACGCCGCCGTAGGCGATCAGGGTGCGAAACGGCAGGTGGTGGGCATATTTGATGATGCTCTCACCCACCTGGGCAGCCAGTTCGCGGGTCGGGGTCAGCACCAAGGCCCGCACCTGACGGCGGCCACGGCCATGGTTGGCCAGCAGGCGCTGCAGCATGGGCAGGGTGAAACCGGCCGTTTTGCCTGTGCCTGTCTGGGCGCCGCCGAGCACATCCTGTCCGGCCAGAATGGCGGGGATGGCTTGTTGCTGGATGGGGGTTGGCTGTTCGTAACCCAGCTCCTTGACGGCCCGCAGGATGTGCGGAGACAGACCCAGTTCGTTGAATGACATGTTCGAGAGAGACTCCTCTGGTGAGCCTTGGGCTCAGCGGATGGCAGGTGCGCTGGCACCCGCCACAAGATGGAAATGATAACGGGGGCGTAATATAGCAGATGCGCGCCCTGCACGCAGCAGCCGTGTCGCGTTGTCCGGCCGCCGCGTGCAGCGGCCTCAGAGCAGGGCCTGGATATCGTCTCGCAGGCTCTCGGGTTTGCTGGTGGGGGCAAAGCGTGCCACCACCTTGCCGTCCCGGTCGATCAGGAACTTGGTGAAGTTCCACTTGACGTTCTCCAGCCCCAGCAGACCCGGTTGCTCCTTCTTGAGCCACTGATAGAAGGGGTGGGCCTGCTCGCCATTGACCTCGCACTTGGCCATGATGGGGAAGCTGACCGGATAGTCGAGGGAGCAGAAGCGGGCGATCTCCTCTGCATCTCCCGGCTCCTGGTGGCCGAACTGATCACAGGGGAAGCCCAGGATCATCAATCCCTCGGGCCCCAGCTCCTGATAGAGCGCCTCCAGTCCGGTGTACTGGGGGGTAAAGCCGCAGCGGCTGGCGACGTTGACCACCAGCACGACCTGGCCTTGCAGGGTGGACAAGGGCAGTTCGGTACCGTCAAGGCGTTGCAGGATAAGGTCGGGCAATGACATGAAGCACTCCTGTTGCATGGGGCCCATTCAGGGCGTATCACTCCACGGTAACGGGCGCGACGACGCGGAGCAAGCGCCGCTTTCCCCTTTGCCATGAAAGATCTGGCCCGGTCTGAGGCAATTAGAGTGCGCCGGATCACAGGCTGGCGAGGGCGACCAGATAATGGGGGCCTTGTGCGCTCGGATAGCGTATTGATGGTGGGACTTCTGAGGATAAGCAAACCGGTTTGTGTCTTGCCCTGGAAGTCGCTAAAAAGCGCCCTCTCTCCACTTGTTGCGAGTCAATCTTGGACTATCAAGCCGTCATGGATGCCATTTACACCCGGGGATGGGTGATAGTGGATGATTTTTTAACCGCCGCCGAGGTGGATGCCCTCAAGGCGTGTCTGCCGGATGCGTGGCGGCCGGCGGGGATCGGTCGCGATGCGCTGCATCAGGACAATCGCGCCATTCGCCGGGATCAGATCCACTGGCTCGAACCCTCCCTCGGTGCGCCGGTGGCCGACTATCTTGCCCGGATGGAGGCACTGCGGCTGGCCGCCAACCGGATGCTGATGCTGGGGCTGTTCGACTACGAGGCCCACTTTGCCCGCTATCGCAGCGGTGACTTCTATGCCACCCATCGCGACGCCTTCGCCGGGCGCTCCAACCGCCGTCTCACCTCGGTGTTCTACTTGAACAACGACTGGCAACCCCAGGCTGGCGGGGTGCTGCGGATGTACGATGACGACGAGCAGTTTTTGATGGATGTCTCGCCCCGGGGCGGGCGGCTGGTGTTGTTTTTATCCGAAGAGTTCCCCCACGAGGTGTTGCCCGCCAACCAGGAGCGCTACAGCATCGCCGGCTGGTTTCGGGTCAACGGCAGCGGCAACGGCCGGCTCGATCCGCCGCGCTGAGTTCTTTTCATCCAATTTCTGACACAGGCGGGAATTTTTATGGCCCTTGTCGGCGGATGGGGCTCCCATCGGCTGACAAGGCTCGATCTCCCTTGCTACACTGGCCCGCACTTATCTTCGTATCTGGCTTCGTCCGGTTTTAATGCGGTTGGGTTTTAAATGGTGATGGCGAAGCCGCTTTTCCCAAGGGATCACATCTAATGAAGAGGCCGGAATATGCAGCCAAATCAATCAGATGTGCAACCTTCGATAGCCCCTTCAAGGGTCTGCATTGACGTTACAACTCGTAGTTCAACTGGGCGTTCATTCATCCGGTTGCGGACGTCTGGACGGCTAAGCGCTTGGTCTGGTACACTGGCCTTACCCGCTGGGGAAGACCCCGAGGAAGTCCGCAAGTTCGTAAACGAGAAGGTAAAGCCAGTGTTCAACTCATATTCCCATCTGATAGCACCGTCTAAGTGGGACGCAATGTCATACCTTCAGCGTCTGATGCTTCAGCGAGGCTGGGGAGAGGAACGGGCATTGGCTGTTATGATTGAGCTTGAACAGAAGGCCATGAGAGGCCCTGAGCCGAAGACAGTAAGGGACTGGCGCTATGTCATGACCGAGACGTTGAAACCTTATGGTGAAGCGTTAGAGCCTGTACAAGAAGAGTTGACAGAGGCCGCTGCTACCAGCATTAGACCTGAAGAGGTGGCCCTTGTTGCCAGTGTTAAGCAGACGCCTATTACCAGTGACAATACCTCTATAACGGTTTCCGAGGCGTACAGCCGCTTTATCACCTTGAAGTCTGGCCCTGCTGGGGACTGGAAGAGTAGCACCGAGTCCACACACCGAGCGAACCTCCGCAAGGTTGAATCTCTAGGTCTGGGCGCATTGGCTGTCGAGAGTCTGGCTCGAAGTGACCTCGAAGAGGCTCGCCTTGCCATGATTGATAGCGGTATGCGGTCAGGGGCCATCAATAATGTGTTCCGTTACCTCCGACAAGCTATCAATGATTGCGCTATTGCATACGCTGCTGACCATGACTGGGATTGGCAACGCACCAGACAGACCCTAGCTGACTTTAAGCCTATGAAGGATACAGCCGCAAAGGTTGCCCGCCATTGGTCACAAGAAGCCTGTCAGAGAGCAGACAAGGCCTTATCTGAGGGTCTGGACGGGGAGTTATCCGCCAAGTCCACTGGGAGCCGTCAGGCGCTTCAAAGAGGAGCCCTTTGGCATCTGAGGTTAGCCCTTGCGACTGGAGCCAGAAAGTCCGAACTTGAGGACCTACACAAGAATGACATTCAGTTCGACCCTGAGTCAGGTAAGGCCGCATTGCATATCAGGGGAACGAAGACTGAAGCCGCAGACCGCTTTATCCCACTTGTAGATGGCCTGCTTGGTTTCCCCTTGGGGGAGTTCCTAGAGTTCATCAAGACGCTACCACAAGGTGATTCAAGCGTGATTCATGGGCGTTCAATCGCTGGTCTGACCCAAGACATCCGAGAGGGATATACCTTGGCAGATGGTACAGGTTTAACTGTCCATGGTCTTCGGCATACCTTCGCAAGCAACATCACAGCAATGGGTATCGACTCCAAATCGTTCGATACGCTTATGGGGCACGGAGGGTCAGACGATAGGTCATTGCAGAAGCGATACAGCACGGCAGCCTTTGAGCTAGCCCGTAAGGACTGGCTGACGTTACACGATAAGCTGACCGAGGCTATGACCGGAAAGCCGACCTTCATGGTGTGATGCTCTCGATTAGAAAATTATCAGAAATTTATGAGACCCCATGTAATTGTATACAGCAGCGGGAATACCCCCGTATACCCTTCAAGTTCATACACTTAGGCGCGCTCCTGCGTGAAGAGTTCTCATTTAGAGGCCTTTAACTTCGCCTCAGATAGACCAAAGAGCTGTATTCCTCGATAGAACTGTGAAGTGACAAGCAGTGGCGACCATATGATGGTTCGTTGGTGTCGTGGCGGTGTGTGGATGCAGAGAGCAGCCTGCTTGTCTGGTTCATACAGTTCTCATACAGTCCTTATTCAGCGTTGGTGAATTATGGTTCGCGCCCTATTGACTCCATATACACACAACAACTTAAGGGCCGCCGTATGACCAGCAAGTGTTCCACCCTAAAAGCAACCATGTTCAATGTGAGCGAATATGCAGAAGTAAAGGCTTTGCGGGCTGCTGCGCCAACTATCATCCTCGTTACTGGACTTTTGCTGCTTGCAACAGGTTGTACTTCTGTATCGAAATTCAAGGGGCCGCAGGGTGAGAACATGGTACAAGTCAACTGCTCGGGAACTATGCGTGATTGGTCAGGATGCTATCAAGCGATTGCAGAGGCTTGCCCTAGTGGATACGCCATCGTAGACAGGCAGCAGCAGGCTGGCGCGTTTAGCATGTACAACATGGATACTGGCGGTTATGACAGGGTTAACACAATGACCCGTGAAGCTGTTGCCGTGTGCAAGTAAACCTTAAGCGCACTTCACTGAATGTAGCCTAGGGGATGCTCAATATAGAGCCAAGGACGGCAATGCAAGACAAGGGGCCTGACAGGCTGGGTCTCTCATCGGTGTTCCATAAAGTGTTATCTCTGTGTCCCTATCTGTATGTTTTCAATCTCAAGTTTACCGCTTTGTCAACCGCTTTAATTAACCCAGACTATAGGGAGAGACTGCACAAAAAGTTTCTCTATCTGCCGCCCTTCGTGAATTAACCCACACAGAAGGGAGATGCGCTGTGTCCACTGACACTGACACCACCACACCAGTAGCACTATCAATCCACACATGGAGTAGAACCCAGAGCTTGAACACTCAGTTCATCACGCTTTGCAGTTGACCACCAGTGACCACGTAACGCTAGCGATTTGGCTGGCCATAGACAACCTGAAAGAGGAGGGCCGAGAGGCTGCCTTGGGGAGGGACTATTTGTCTATCGGATTGATACTTTATTAACGTACTCTTTGGGCCTCAGGCACCCATCACAGAGGAATTGAATATGACCAAGGTAATTAATACTTTGGTAAGTGGGAGGCCACGATAATAAGGTTGCTAGCTTACTAGCGTTATTGGCTACAGGCCAGACCTTGTTAAATACATTGAGTTAAAGACATCTGGTTAAACTTAAAAGACCAATTGAAGGTTTGACCAGACAGAAGAGAACCAAGGTTTAGATGGATTAATATTGATAATTAAAATTCATCAAGACAAAGAGTAACACCTTGGTAAGAACTCAATGTTTCAACTCCCGATATTCCCATTCTGGTCTCAGCAATGGGTCTCGATACTCTCTGATTTCACCCTGATAAACCTGTCTGTGTTAACCACTTTAATTAACCCCGACTATAGGGACAGAGAGCGATAAACTTTCTGGTCTCAATCTGCAAGGTCTCCAAATTGGGTAGCTTGCAACCTTGGTCTACTGCCATTGACCATCGCTAGGTAACTAGGGAAGGTGCGAACAAGTCCCTGATATGAGATCATGTTTGTCATCTGGAGCCATGGAACAGGGTTCATCATGAGTCATCAACTTACCTTCGCCGACAGTGAATTCAGCAGTAAGCGCCGTCAGACCAGAAAAGAGA